>VGFB01000276.1 GCA_016869015.1 Armatimonadota bacterium | reverse complement strand
TTGCGATGGAGTGGTGCGATCACACCCTACTTCGCCGTCGAGTCACATCGGTCCCGCTACATCCCTCGTCTCCCCTCACCGAAAAGTGCTGAACTGCAGCCTAGTGGCCGAGCGGATGGACGTGCGCGATGGGGCCGGGCACGTCACGCAGCCCGCGCGCCCCGATCGACGGTGCACGGTGGACGTGTACGAGCTGCAGGAGGGCGCGTATGTCTGCACCCTCAAGGATGGCGACTTCCAGGCCTTCCTCGAGGGAGACATGGGGTTCGAGTTGATCCCCGTCTCCAACGAGGACCAGCTCGATTACGGGATCAACTTCCTGTGCATCGGCCCGAACCGCATTCTGGGCATCGACGGCGTCTCGGCCACGTACCAGGCCGCGCTGAAGGGCGTCCGCGCGACGTGGATGGATTTCGGGAACCTCACCGGCGGTTACGGCGCGGCGCACTGCTGCACGCAGGTGTTGCACCGCCGGCCCGTTGGCGGCTGACGGGCCGGATGCGAAGCCTGCGGTTCCTCCCCGCAACAACGCCGAGACCCTGGTCCGCAGGGCCGAACCAGCAGGTCTTCCGGGGTCGACGGCCAAGGATACCGCGCAAGGGGGGATGAGCCATGCCACGAGGCACTCAGCTAACGGTCGTGCTGGAGAACAAGCCGGGGCAGTTGGCGAAGCTCGCCGCGGCGCTGAAGAAGGCACAGGTCAACATCCTGGCGATCTCGGTTGTGGACAGCGTCGACACCGGGGTCATCCGGATGGTGGTGGACAGTCCGGCCAAAGCCAAACAAGCGCTCACCCGGGCGAAGATCACGGTCACCCAGCAGCTCGTGCTGATCGCCAACCTGCCGAACGAGCCCGGGGCGCTGCAGGGCTTCGCCGCCCGGCTCTCGGCGGCAGGGGTGAACATCAACTACGTCTACGGCAGCGTCACCCGGGCGGGCGCCGAGGGCCTGATCGTGCTGGGCGTCGACAAGCTCGGTCAGGCGCTGAAGATCGAGTAGACGGGAGTGAGGCACGGGCGGCTCGCCCGTGAGCCTGTGCGAATGAAACGCCGACGCTTCCTACAACTGGGCGCCGTCGGAGCCTGTGGCGGCGCCTGGTGCCTGGCGCCCCGCCTGCCCGGGCAGCCCCCCACCAGCGAAGGTGAGAACCGCATGGACCTGCGCACCTACCTGTGCCGCGTTGCCCGCCGGACCAGCGACGAGACGCTCTCGGAGTACGCCGACGCTGTGACGCACGCCGAGCGCTTGCCGGAGAAACGCCGGCAGTTCCTCGAGATGATGGGCCTCCATACGCTGCCCGCGAAGGAGGACCGCGACCCGCCGAACGTCACGGTGACCGGCGTTCTGCAGCGCGAGGGGTACCACATCGAGAAGCTGTACTACGAGGCGCTTCCCGGCTTCTACCTCACCGCCAACCTGTACGTGCCCGAGGGGCTCGTGGAGCCGGCGCCGGGGGTGCTGTACGTGTGCGGCCACGCTCAGCATCAGAAGGTCCACTACCAGGGCCATCCGCGACGGTTCGCGCAGCTGGGCTTCGTGTGCCTGATCGTGGAGACCGTGCAACTGGGCGAGGTGGAGGGCTACCACCACGGCTGCTACAACAAGGGCTGGTGGCAGTGGTACAGCCGCGGCTACACGTCGGCGGGCATCGAGCTGCTCGGGGGCATCCGTGGCCTCGATCTGCTGCAGGCGCGCCCGGAGGTCGATGGCGAGCGGCTGGGAGTGACCGGCATCTCCGGCGGGGGCGCATCCAGTTGGTGGGTGGCGGCCGGGGATGAGCGCGTGAAGGTCAGCGCGCCCTGCTGCGGCACGGCGACGCTGGCCTCCCACGTGATCGACAAGACGATCGACGGGCACTGCGACTGCATGTGGTGGATCAACAGCCGACAGTGGGACCTGCCCGATGTCGGCGCGCTGATCGCGCCGCGCCCGTTGATGATCGCCTCGGCGGACCGCGACGGCCTCTTCACCATCGAGTCGATCCGCGAGGTGCACGCGCGGCTGGCGAGGCTCTACGAGAGGCTCGGCGTGCCGGAGAACGTGACGCTGGTCGAGACGCCGGGCCCACATTCCTACCACGAGCGGTCGCGCACCGGGATCTTCTCCTGGTTCGCGAAGCACCTGCAGGGCCGGGACATCAGGCCGGAGGCCATCGGCGACATCGAGGGCGACCCGGAAGGGCCGGAGACGGTCGAGACGCTGCGCGTCTACGTGGATGGCCCGCCGAAGGACAACCGCCTGCCGCGCATTCAGGATGAGTTGATCCCCCTGGCCGGGCCGCCGCGCATCGAGCGTGCCGAGGACATCGAGCCGGCGCGCACGGCCCTTGTGGCGGCGCTGCGCGAGCACACCTTCGGCGGCTTCCCGCAAGCGGCGTGCGCCCTCGATCCGCGCGTCGAGTTCCAGTTCGAGGACAACGGCACGCGCGGCTATCGCTTCACCTACGCCTCGGAGGAGGACTGGCGCCTCGCGGGGCGGCTCCTCGTGCGGTCCGAGCAGACCGACCCGGGTGCGTGCGCTGTGGTCCTGCGCTCCCCGCGGGAGGCGCGCACTGCGGCCGAGGGCCTGGCCGGGCAGCTCGGCCGCTGGCCGGTGAAGGCGATCATCGAGCCCCGAGGCACGGGCGACACGAGCTACGACGACGAGCAGCAGTGGCATCTCCGTCGCGCTGCCGCGTGGTGCGGGATGACCCTCGCGAGCATGAGGGTCTACGACGTGCTGCGCGGACTGCAGGCGATCCGAGGCCTCCCCGAAGCGTCGGCAACGGAGATCGGCCTCGTCGCACAGGGGGAGATGTGCGCGGTCGCCCTGTACGCAGCTCTGCTCGACGGCGGCGTGAGCGGCCTGTTCCTGGTGAACCCGCCTGCGACCCAGAACGCGCCGGGCGAACCCGACGGCACGGGACCGGCCCTCGAGATGCTCAACTGCTTGCGGTACACCGATCTGCCGTACGTGGCCGGGCTACTGTGGCCCGCCGGGCTGGCCGTCATCGGCGAGTGCCCGGGCAGCTATGAGTGGACGAGGCAGTGCCACGAGCGGCTCGGGACACCGGGCCACTTCGTGACAGCGGCGTCACTGGGGGAGTTGTAACCGGTCGTCACCCGCGGTCACCCACCGTGTCCGTCGGCCCCGTGAACCCCGGCCCGCCGGCGGAGACGTAACCGTGGCTGGCGCCGGACTTGTCCGGGCTCACCCAGAAGGAGTACAACCTCCCTCCCCGCAGATGGAAGCGGAAGCGGACGGGCGTACCCGCCAGCCCGCCGAGGTCCCGGTCGCCCCAACGCACCGGCAGGCGTGTGCCGTCCGCGCGGACGGGCCTGCAAGCCGGTACGCCAAACCCCTTCACGACTTGGCCGCTCTCGTTGAGGACCTCGACGCGCAGCTCCCCCTCGTCCACGTCCGCGTTGACGAACAGGTGCTTCCCGCCGAAGCGGAGCGGGCGCGTGGTGAGCACGCCCTCGCGGTCCGACGGCGCGTCCATGGAGGCGAACCCATCCCGCCGGAGCTTCGCGAGCCCGGTCGCGCAGACGCCGGAGCCGCTACTGCCCGGCACCCCGGCCCTCCCGCTCACGTAGAACCACAGCTCATCCCCCACGACGAGGCAGCACCCGCCGGCAGACTGCACGTTGCCCCAGTTCCAGTCGCCGAACCGCTCGGAGACGGGGATGAAGGCCGTCCGCACGGGGCGGCTCCAGTTGAACCCATCGCGGCTGAAGCCGAGCACGATCTCGTTGGGCTTGGCCCGGTCCTGCGGCTGCCCGCGCCAGAGGCTGAACAGGCCGAGCAGCACGCTCTCGTAGGCGACGCAGTCGAGGTTGTACAGCTCGCAGGGCGTCTTCAGGTCCTCGCGGACGGGATCCAGGTTGTCTGCGCCGACCCAGAACGTCGGTTGACCGGCCTCCCACTTCGCCGCCGCGAGCACATCGGGGCTCTCGGTGTACCGACGGCAGCGGCCGACGGTTGCGGGCACGTACTCGCGGATGCTGTAGACCCACCGATCGCGGAGCCCGTTGTAGAAGAACGTGCCCCGATCGCCCGCCGGGCCCGTGCGCGCGACAGGGTCGCTCCAGTGCATGCCGTCGGGGGAGAAGTAGAGCGTGTAGCACCCCGAACCCTCGCTGAGGAGGAAGAGCAGCATCTTGTACCGGCGCGCGGGATCAGGCTCCTGCAGGTCCAGCCAGACCGTGCCGGAGTCGCGCCTGGCCTGATGCACGATGTTCGTGCCCGGGACCACGTCCAGCTCCGGCTTCTCCCAGTGCAGCCCGTCGGTCGAGGTGGCGTAGCACGTGCAGTCCGTGTAGCCGCCCATGTACCACATCTTGAACAGCCGGTCGATGGGGTCGTACCAGACGCCGTCGCTGAAGACCATCGCGGTCGGGAACTTGCTGTCGGTCTCCCAGGGCTTGTCGGGCTTCAGGACCGGGTTGCCCTCGTGGTACGTCGCCTCGTGGAATGTCCGCGTGAGGGTCGCTTCGGCAATGAGGAAGTCGTCCACGAACAGCTGTCGCCCCACGTCGATGGGGATCATGGCCGGTGGGTTCGCGAGGTACGGCGGATCGGGCAGGGGCTCCCGCGTCAGCCCGTCCCGCTGCGGCGGCCAGGCCGACGAGAGCTCGATGCCGTTGTAGAGGACCTCGGGCCCCTGAGCGGCGGCCATCGCGGTCAGTAGCCCGCCGACGATCGGCACAAGCAGCTCGCTCATGATCGCTCCCCTCACGCCCGGATGTGCCTCACGACCTTCGCCCGGAGGGGCGCGGCGGCCTCCCGGCGAAGGGCGGCTCTGTGTGGGGCCGGGGACACGCAGGGCCTGCGGCGCGGTTGAAAGGAGAACTGGAACGCCTGCGGGCGCAGTATGCGGACGACACGGCGCCCGCCAGGGAGGCCTCACCGTGACCCCGGCAGACGCAAAGCCCGGGCATCGCCCGGAGGTCGCCGAGGCTGTCGCCCGGTTGCTCGCCGATGTACCGGGCGTGAAGCCCGGGAGGATGTTCGGCTTCCCGGCCTTCTTCGTGGGGAAGAAGCTCTTCGCGTGTGTGTTCGGCGACGGTGTGGCTCTCAAGCTCCCCCCGCCGACCCTCACGAGGGTACTCGAGCAGCCGGGCGCCTCGCGCTTCGAACCCTACGGCCGCAAGATGCGAGAGTGGGCGCACCTCACCCACCGGTCCGCCGAGGAGTTCGCCCAGGACGAGGAACTGCTGTTGGAGGCAGCGCAATACGTGGGCTCTTCGACGGAGGAGGCCTGATGCCCCCGCACTCGATGCACGTGGCTGCGCTAACGCTGCTGGGGCTCCTCCCCGCCCAGCCGGGGGAGCGCTTCCCGGCGTCTCTGGATGCCCGGGAGACGGCGGCATACGTCGCGGCTCACCCGGCGTATAACGGCCGTCCGCTGACCGTCGAGCTCTGGGCGCGGATCGAGAGCGCGAAGAGCTACAACATCCTGGTCGCCAACGAGACGAAGGCCTCGCCCACGCACTGGGAGATCTTCACGATGCCCGGCAGCAGCGTCCTCGCGGCGTACCTGCCGGGCAACAAGCCGCCGCAGTTCGAGGGGCGCACGTCCCTCAACGACGGGAAGTGGCACTACCTCGCGATGGTCACCGACGCCCGCAGCGTCCGGTTGTACGTGGACGGGCGGGAGGAGGCGGGCGGGGAGGTTGCGCGCCCCGCGGACCTCCAACCGGTGCCGGCGCCGCTGTTCTTCGGTTCGCTGACCGAGCGCGCACTGAGCTGTGACGGGGCGATCGGCGAGGTGCGCCTGTCGTCGTCAGCCAGGGCGATCAGCGGCCCTCCCGAGCGTCCCATGGAGGCGGATGCCGATACAATCGGCCTCTGGCGCTTCACCGAGGCGCCGCAAGACGGGAAGTACGCGGATC
>VGFB01000275.1 GCA_016869015.1 Armatimonadota bacterium | reverse complement strand
CGCCGCCCGAGTTGTACTGCGTGCCCCGGCCGACCACCGTGGCCTCGCCGTCCAGGATGTAACCCACCTCGGCCCCCTCGAAGGCCTGTAGCAGGTCCAGCAGCACCATCCCTTCGCCGCTCCGGATCACCGGTCGCTGCCAGACCGCCCAGTCCCAGGAGACGTTGTCCTTGTCGCCGGGGCCGACCTCGAGTTGCAGTACGACCTCCTGCCCCGCGAAGCGAGTCAGGTCGCGCTTCACGACCCGGAAGCCGTCCTCGGCCACCGGCTTCTCCAGCAAGGCGGCCAGCTCGTTCCCCTGCCCGTCCAGCACCCGCACGTGGAAGACCACGCCATCGGACTGGCCGACGGCCGGATCGAGCATGCCCAGCTTCGTCTCGAACCGCGCGCCAAGCGCCGCCATGGGTAGCACCACCATCGTGACTGCGGAGATCGCCCAACGCCACGGGCTGTGTGACCTCATGCCCCAACTCCGGGTGCGTCGTCGTGTCTTCCTGGCGCAGCTTTCCCTGGTCGCCACGAGGAGACCTGTGTGCGCGAACGGAACCGCCCGGGATGCAGGGGCCGAGGCCCTCCGCAACCGAGCCGATCGAGGTGACACCCATGCTCGCAGCCATTCTGGCCGCGTGGTGCCTGCCCGCCGTCGCCCAGACCATCGATCGTCAGGAGACCCTTCTGAACGGCGCCTGGGAGTACGTCAAGGTCGCCGACCTGGAGGCACCGCTGCCCGCCGAGGGTTGGCAGCCGTTCGAGGTGCCCGGCCAGCTGCGCGGGATCAACTACGAACGCGCGTGGTTCCGCCGCACCTTTGCGTGCGAAGTGCCCGAGGGCCGGAGGGTGAAGCTGCACTTCGGCGGAGTGAAGTGGAACAGCCGCGTGCTCGTGAACGGGCGGACGGTGGGCGGCAACTTCGGAGGCTACGAGCCCTTCGAGGTGGACATCACCGACGCCGTCTTCCCGACGGGCCCAAACCAGTTGCTCGTCGGGGTGTGTGACTGGACGGGCATCTTCGAGGACCGGTCCACAGACCTCAGCGAGATCAAGGGCGCCTTCTCCCGGGACACGCCGCGCGATCAGGCGCTATCGCCCGTGGGCGGCCTGACCGAGAACTACGGCATCTGGGATGACGTGACGCTGGTGACCCTCGCGCCGGTCCATGTGAGCGGCTTGTTCATCCAGCCCAGCGTCGAGCGCCGACGTCTGAGCGTCGACGTTACGGTCACGAATGAGGGTCCGGCGCCGGTAGAGACGACGCTGTCGGCCGAGGTCGAGCGCAGTGAACCCGCCGACGAACTGCCCGACTTCGCCCCGCAGACCGTGAGTCTTCCCGCCGGAGACAGCCGCACGGTCACGCTGGAGGCCGACTGGGCGACGCCGCACCTGTGGTCACACCTCGACCCGCATCTGTACTCCCTCCGAACGACGTTGTCGACCGGGGATGTGCTGCGCACGCGGTTTGGGTTCCGGGAGTTCCGGGTGCGCGGGCCGCGCTTCTACCTCAACGGGAAGCAGATCAACCTCCTGGCGACCAGCTGGTGGCCGACGGTGGACCCGCTGACCCCGGAGGCCATCCGTGAGCAGTTCCGCATGATGAAGCACGCGCGCTGCGTGGCCTTCCGCACCCACACCCAGCCGTGGTGCGAGCGATGGTATGAGATCGCCGACGAGGCGGGGATCCTGATGATCCCCGAGGGGGCCGTCTGGAACGACGATGCCCTCTATCGCCTCGACGATGACCGTTTCTGGCAGAACTACGCCCGGCATCTGGTGAAGATGGTCGAGCGCGACCGGAACAAGCCCTCGGTGGTGATGTGGTCGCTGGAGAACGAGTTCTACGGCGGGCGGCTGGTGGATGGGTCGTCGTACGAGGAGAAGCTGGCGGACATGGGCCGGGCCGTGAAGGCGGCAGACCCGACGCGTCCGATCTTCTTCGAGTCCGACGGCGACCCCGGGGGCGTGGCGGACGTGATCGGTATTCACTACCCCCACGAGTACCCCGACTACGTGCAGTGGCCGAACGAGACGGACTGGCTGGCGAATCCCATTCCGCTGAGCTGGGCCTTCACCGACGGCGGGGGGCAGTTCGTCTGGAAGAGGGACAAGCCGCTGTACATCGGCGAGTTCCTCTGGATCCCCTCCTCGGACCCCTCGTGGGAGACGGTCTGGTTCGGCGATGAGAGCTACCGGGACTACGGCCGGTATCACGTGTTGGGCAAGGCGGAGTCGTGGCGGCAGCAGATCATCGGCTACCGGCGTCACGAGGTGGCGGGCATCTCGCCGTGGACGATGATCGAGGGCGGGCCGCTGACCGAGGACAACGCTCTCGTTCAGGCTCACCGGTACGCCTACCAGGAGATCGCCGCCTTCCCGCGCGAGTACGACTGCCGGTTCTTCGCGGGGGAGACCGTCACGCGCACCCTCGACGTGTTCAACGACTCCTTCGCCGATCGGGCACTGGCCGTCGAGTGGAGCGGGCGTCTGGGCGATGCGGGTCTCGCCGGGGGACGCTGCGCGCTGACCATGGCCTCCGGAGCGCACGAGGTGGTCGCTGCCGAACTGGCGATGCCGCTGGTCCCGGCGCGCTCTGAGGGCGAGTATGTCGTGCGGGTCTTCGAGGGGGACCAAGTCGTCTTCGAGGACGCGCACCCGATCAGCGTCTTCCCGCGGCCGGAACCCGTCCCGGTCCAGGCCTCGCAGGTGGGCCTCTACGATCCCGCGGGCACGACAGGCGCGGTGATCCGGGGCGCGGCTCAAGTCACGGACTTGGCGCGCCTCTCCGACGACACCCAGGTGCTCATCATCGGAGCGAGCGCGCTGCAGACGGCGGCACAGAGCCGTCCGCTGATCGGTGGGGGCGCAGCCGGGAATGCGCTCGCCGAGTGGGTGGCGAAGGGCGGGCGCGCGGTCGTGCTGGAGCAGTCCGGCTGGCCGCGTGACCTGGTGCCCGTTCAGCTTGGCACGCACGCCTCGACGATGACGTTCCCCCAGGCGCCGGGCCACCCGCTCCTGCGCGGCGTTCGCGCCGATGACCTCAAGTACTGGCGGGGTGACCACACCGTCACCGACGCCGAACCCGTGCGCCCGGCCGCGGGCGCGTGCGTGCCGGTCGTCGTGTCCGGGTCCGGTACGGGCCTCGCGCACGCTCCCCTCGTGGTGGCTCCCCGCGGTGACGGGGCGTACATCGTCTGTCAGCTGAAGGTCGTGTCCAAGCACGGCCGGGAGCCGATCGGCGGTGTGCTGGTGCGCAACCTCATCGACTACGCCCTCGCATACCCCGCGCCGTCCAAGGCCACGGCGCTCCACTGCGATGTCCCGGCGACCCGCAGGAAGCTGGACGAGCTGGCGCTGCAGGCCGACGATGTGACGGGCCGCTTGGCGGACCTCGATCTGAGCCGCTACGGTCTCCTGCTCTACGCTTCAGCTTCGGCCGACGCCCTCGTGCCGCTGCTCGACCGACTCGGCCCCTGGGTCGAGGACGGGGGCAACGTGCTGATCCACGGTCTGGCTGCGGAGGAATACGGCAAGCTGGCCGCTGCCCTCGACCCAACCCTTCGCCTCATGCCCCATCGTGGCCACGCGTTGCGTGGGGTCGGCGACGACCCGCTGCTGTCCTCCTTCACGAACGAAGACCTCTACTGGCTCGGCGAGCACACGGGGCATTCCTGGGCCACGACCTCCCTCGCGCAGACGACGGCGACGGCGGCCTTCGAGCGAACCCTCCGCCGTGAGGAGGCCCGGGAGTTCCCGGCGACCGACATGGAACTGACGGGTGGGATTGTGGGGAGGAACGCCGACGGCGATGGCGTCTACTTCGCGACGGTGGGCGCCGGGAGCCTCCCGGTGGACTTCCCGCAGGCCGGCGAGTACGTGATTGGGGTCGTCGCGCGCGGCACCGACGTGAACGGCGCGTACCCGATCGGAGAGGTTCGCGTCGGCGGGCGGTCGCTGGGGAGCATCGCGGTACGCAGCAACGAGTGGGAGCTGTACACCACGTTCGGCCGCATCGACGCGGGAACACACCTCGTGGAGGCGGCCTTCACCAACGATGCCAACAGCCCCACGCAGGACCGGAACATGTACGTGCAGAGCGTGCTGGTGGCCCCGGCAGACGCCAGTGGACGCAGCGCGTTCCTCACCAACCCGGCCGCGTTGGCGACGTTCCGCCGTGGCGCCGGCGCCTTCGTTGTGGACAACATCGCGTGGGACGTTGAGGAAGCCAACAGCCTGAAGGCTACTCGCTTCATCTCCGGGCTGCTCACGGGCCTCGGTGCCCGCTTCAGTCCGCGCATCGGGGTGATCGTGGAGGCGGAAGACATGCAGCCGAAGCCGGGGATGCTGCACTTCTCGCGGGGCGGGGGGCGCGTGGTGATCGCCACCCAGGGCTACGTGGACACGTCCGTCGAAGTGGCGCGCGCCGGGCGCTACCGCATCGAACTGGTCGCGGGCGGGTCCCCGGCGGAGGGGGCATACCCGGTCGTCGAGCTCTCGCTGGACGGTCGCTCGCTGGGGACGGTGACACTGACCGGCGGCAGCTTGAGGCCCTACCTGCTGGAGGCCGAGTTGCCGGCCGGCCCCCAGACGCTCACCGTGACCTTCACCAACGACCGGAACACGGCCGGCGAGGACCGGAACCTCTACGTGGACCGCGTCGTGTTCTACGGACCGGAGTAAGGCCGCTCAGCCGAGGTCCAGCTTCGGGGCCTTCGTGAGGACTTCACAACCCTTGGGAGTGATGAGGACAATGTCCTCGAGGCGGACTCCCCCCCAGCCCTTGAGGTAGATCCCCGGCTCGACGGTGATCAGCATCCCGGGCTGGAGGACGTCCTGGCTCGTGTGCCCGAGGCCGGGGCCCTCGTGGATCTCGAGCCCGACGCCGTGGCCCAAGCCGTGGGAGAAGGCCTCCCCGTAACCCGCCTCGCGGATGGTGTCGCGCGCGGCGGCGTCCACATCCTTGCCCAGCACGCCGGGCTGACAGGCGGCAATCGCGCGCCGCTGGGCCTCGCGAACGACGCTGTAGATCTCCCGTTGTTTGCGCGTCGGCTCGCGCAGGAAGACGGTGCGGGTGAGGTCGGCGTGGTAGCCCTGCAGGACGCCGCCGAAGTCGAGTTTCACGTTGTCGGTCAGCCGCAGCTTCCGCCGCCCGGGCTCGGCGTGCGGGTCGGCGGAGTTCGGTCCGCCCGCCACGATGCTCGGGAAGCCCGCGCCGTCGGCGCCGGCCAACCGCAGCTGCCGCTCGATCTCCAGGGCCAGGTCGACCTCGGTCATCCCTGGAGCCAGGTCCTTGCAGACCGCGCCGAAGGCCGCGTCAGTGGCTGCAATCGCCTGGCGCAGGAGCTTGACCTCCCGGGCATCTTTGATCATGCGCGCCGCCCGCTGCAGGGCGGCCAGCGGCACCAGGCCGATCCCGCGCAGGCCCCTCTTCAGGTCATTGCGCGCGTTTACCGTGAGGTGGTCCGCTTCGAAGCCGACCCGGGTCGCCCCGCCGCGCTTGAGGCGGTCGACGACGACGTCTCGCATCGACCCGTTGCGGCAGACCACTTGCAGGCCCGGAGCTTCCCGCTCGGCGCGCAAGGTGTAGCGGCCATCGGTCACCAGCGTCGTCTCGCCGTCGATGACGGCCCAGCCTTCGCCCGAGAAGCCGGTCAGATAGCGGACGTTGGCCTCCGACGAGACGACGACCGCGTCCACCTTGAGTTCATCGAAGCGCTCCCGAAGCCTGGCGACGCGCCCGGCGGTCCTCACTGGCTGCTCCTCTCCGCAATCGCCTTCGCCGCGCGCAGCGCCAGAAGGTAACTCCGGGCCCCGAAGCCGGAGATCTGCCCGACACACGCCCGAGCGGTCACCGACTTCGTGCGGAACTCCTCCCGCGCGTGGATGTTGCTC
>VGFB01000274.1 GCA_016869015.1 Armatimonadota bacterium | reverse complement strand
CCGTAGCGAGCCCTGCGGAGTTCGAAGCATGCCCGGGGATGAAGCCCGACGTGGACCACACTGCTACCCCTGGCCCTCCTCGCCCGAAGGGCGGCCCGTACGCCGAGGAGGGGCGCTCGTCGTTTGAGCGCGCCTCCTCGGCGCGGATTCGGGGTCTGGGGCCCACGGCCCCCGCGGGGCTTGGGGCAGCGCCCCAAGGAGCTCAAGGGCAGGCCGAGCTACCGGCGCCAGGCGCGGAGGTGATCGAGGAGGACGGCAGCGAGGATGACAACGCCCATCACGACCTTCTGCGTGTAGCTTTCCACCCCCGTCAGGTTCATCCCGTTCTGGATGACGGCGATGATGAAAGCGCCGATCAGGGTCCCCAGCACGCGACCCCGTCCGCCGGCGAGGCTGGACCCGCCAACCACCACCGCCGCGATGACGTACAGCTCGTACATCACCCCGTAGGTGGGGGCTCCGCTACGGAGCTGCGAGGCCTGTACGATGCCCCCCAGACCCGCCAGGCAGCCGCAAGCCGTGTACACGAACAGGATCACCGCCGCCACCGGTACCCCCGAGAGCCGCGCGGCCTCCACGTTCCCGCCGACGGCGTAGATGCGCCGGCCCAGCACCGTGCGGGTCATCAACAGGTGCGCGGCGGCGTAGAGGACGGCCATGAGAATGACGGTGTTCGGCAAGCCAAACGGTCCGGCGCCCCTGCCGAGCCAGTCAATCGAGGTCGGAACCTGGTAGACCGACTGACCGCCCGCCAGGGTGAAAGCGAGGCCGCTGGCCACGAGCATCATCGCCAGGGTCACGATGAACGGCGGTATGCGCGCGTAGGACACCATCAGGCCCGAGAAAGCCCCGATCGCCCCACAGAGCAGCACCGCCCCGAGGCAGGCCAGGGCCATCACCGACGGAGTCGCCGCAGCGCCCCCATGCCGTCGGATGAGCACCGTCGCCAGAACCGCCGAGAGAGCGATGAGGCTCCCGACCGACAGGTCGATGCCTCCGGTGATGATCACCATTGTCATGCCGATCGCTACGATCGCAATGACGACGATCCGGTCGGCAATGGCCAGCAGGTTCGAGCGGCGGAGGAAGTCCGGGAACCGATGGCTCCGCGGCGCGACGACCCGCACGTCGCCCAGCGACGGGAATCGCTCCGGCATGATCTCGACGACCCGCCAGCGCGCCGCCGCATTCGAGGCGACCAGCGCGGTAAGGCGACCGGGCCCCGCCGCCACACGCTCGAGCTCCGCCGCGAGGTCGGGGGGCTCACCGACGACCGTCGCGACGACCTCAAAGTCGCCCTCCCGCAGACGCCGGCCGGCGGCCTCCGCGAAGCGACGACCGTCGTCCGTGTCCTCCGCCACGACCAGCACGCGCCCCTCCGGGCCGCTCAGCGAGCGCGCCTCGCGGGCCACCTGCTGCGCCGCCGCATCGCCGCTGGGGAACTGCTCGTCCCAGGTCGCGTAGCTGTAGTACGCGCACAACAGCACCAGGACGATCAGCATTCCATGGTCGGCGAGGAGTTGGCGCCTCATGGCGACTTCAGGGCCGGGTCCTTCTCGGCGTCCGCCTTGTAGTAGAGCTGGGTGGGGATCAGGATCTCGGGCTCGACCTGCTCGCCGCCGAGGTACTTCAGGATGGTCTGGACGGTCTGCCGGCCGATCTGGTCGGGGAACTGAATCGGATCGGCGAAGATCTTGCCGTCCAGAATGGCGCGTTTCCCCTCGAGCTGGCCGTCGAAGCCCACCACGACGACCTTCCCCGTCAGCCCCGCCTTCTCGATCGCGGCGCAGGCGCCCAGGGCCGAAGGGTCGTTGATCGCGAAGATGCCGTTGAGGTCCTTGTGGGCGGTCAGGATGTCCTGAGCGACCTTGAAGGCCTCGTCCTTCGAGCCCTTCCCGGGCCAGGCGCCCACGATCTCGATCGGGCTGCCGGACTCCTTCAGCTCATCGCGGAAGCCCTTCGTCCGCAGAATGACCGACTCGACCTCGGGATGGTCGATGATCCCGACCTTCCCCTGGTTGTCGAGGGCCTCCATGATCGCCTTGGCCGCCTCTCGGCCGCCGCTGTAGTTGTCGGTGGCGATGTGGCTGACCACCTCCCCCTCCTCGGCCAGGCTGGCGATATCGGCGGTGAAGACCGGAATCCCCGCCTTGTTCGCCTCCTGGATGGCGGTGCCCACGGACTTCGAGTTCGCCGGCGTCAGGACGATGGCGTCCACCTTCTTCACAATGAAGTCCTGTACCTGACTGAACTGCTTGGCCGGGTCCTCCTCGGAGCTGGTCACGATCACCTCGTAGCCGCTCCGGGCGGCTTCATCGGCCATCGCATCCGCGATCTCCTTGAAGAACGGGTTCGTCATCGTCAACACCGAGAGGCCGATCACCCCGCCCGAAGGCGGCTTCTCGGGCGCAGACGGAGTGGTCGGGGTCTCCTGTGGGGGCTTCGGGCAGCCCGTGAGGGCCGCGATCAGCACCAGCACGACGGCGGACGCAGCCAAGGCGCGGTTCATGGGTCCACTCCGAGGGGATGGTTGGAGCGCCAACGGCGCGGTGGTCAGCGCCAAGCCGACTTGAGCTCGTAGACCTCCAGCGCGTCGAGCCGGGTGGCGCCGCCGCGCGTGAACACATCTAGCGTCTGCAGCTGGTCCGAGGGCAGCACACCCACCGGCATGTACAGGAAGCCCTCGTTGGCGAAGACCTCGATGGAAGTGCGGTCCACCAGCAGCTCCAGCGTGATCGTGCCGTCGACCGGCTCCAGCGGCGCCGAGGCCGTCCAGCAACTGAGCGACCGGTGCGCCGCGTTGTAGACCACCGGAATGCCCCGGATGTGGAAGCCGAACTGCGCGCCGGCGCCGACCTTGAATCGCGCGCGAATGTGGAAGAGCTCTCCGGACACATCGGCCAGCGGGTTCCGGCCCTCCCGCAGGGCCAGATGAGTCCACGCGTGCTTCTTCGTGTGAAGAGCGGCGATCTCTCGGGCGGGCAAGGCAAACAGCCGCGGGCCGTCGGGGGTGCTCCGCAGTGTGAGCTCGACGGGGAAGTCCATCATCTGGTTGAAGGGCATCCCCGGCATCTCGAAGGTGCCCCAGCCGACCAGGATCCGCCGACCATCCTCCGGCGGGAGGCCGTTGTATGTCTGCGAGGCATAGAAGCAGTTCCCGTAGTTGAGCCGCCGGGGATCGCCCGCCTCAGCCGTGAACGTCGTCCCGTCGAAGCCCCCCACCAGATACAGCCCATTGCCCCCGTAGAAGACCCACCGGGTGTCCGCGGCGTCGTCGTCGAGGGCGATCTCGAAGAACTCCGGGCACTCGCTGCTGCCCGGTAGGTGGACATCCGACATCCGCTCCCACTGCTTGAGGTTCGGCGAGGAGAAGAGGGCGAAGTCGTTCCCGTCCAGGTACAGCGCCATGACCCACTTCCGCTCCGGCGCGTACCAGATCACCTTCGGGTCGCGGTTGCCGCCGATGATGTGCGCGAGGACCGGGTTACCCTCGTAGGTGCGCCACGTCCGGCCCCGGTCCGTGCTGTAGGCGAGGCACTGGGTGAACGGGTCGCCGGCGCCGGTGTAGACGCACACCAGAGGCGGCTCATCGCCGGTCCCGAGTCCGCTCGTGTTCCCCTCATCCACCACCGCTGAACCGGAGAAGCAGGTGCCGTGCTGGTCGGGGAACAGAGCGTCACCCAGCTCTGTCCAGTGCACGAGATCGGGGCTGACCGCATGGCCCCAGTGCATGTTGCCCCACTTCCACCCATAGGGGTTGTGCTGGTAGAAGAGGTGGTACTCCCCGGCGTGGTACACGAGACCGTTTGGGTCGTTGTTCCAGCCCCGTCGAGAGGAGAAGTGGAACTGAGGCCGGTAGCGCTCGCGATAGAGGTCCTCTGCGCCCCGGATCTCGTCATCGTTGCTGATCCGCTCCAGAGCCGGAGCCTCCTGCTCGGAGAGCTTCGTCTCGATCGTGGCCTGCCGGCCCCGGTAGGCTGCCACGTCCATGAAGACCCAGAAGTCGGGCTCCTCCAACGCCAGCTCAATGTCGAAAGCCCGGGCGACGTCCTCGCCGAGGCGGACGGTCATTCGGCGCATGGGCGCACCGTTACTGACGGGGAAGTTCAGGTAGCGCTTCTCCAGCGCCAACTGCGCCGACATCTCAACCTCCTGTAGTCGATGGTCGCTCTGGGTGATGTGATCGACGTTGATGTGCCCCCAGCTGCCGGTACGCCGATCCACAATGCGCAGGACACCCGACTTCCCCTGCAGCGCGCTCACGTCCCAGCTCCGCCACCCCAGCTGCTCGCTGCCGCCGGGCTTGTCGTTGGGGCCCGTTGCGCTCCGCACGACTTCCCCGTCGACCAGCAGGTCGATGCACGCCTCTCCCGGGTACATCCCGCCGCCGAGGAGGAAGTTGATGAACGGGCGCTCGATGGCGAAAGGAGGGCTGATCAGCGTGCCTGTCGTGTTGTCGCCGTTGTAGAAGGTATTCACCAGGCCGCGGCCCAGGAAGCCGCTCACGACCATCTGACCCGGCAGCGTGCCCCGCGCCGGCCCCGGACCGAACGCGTCGCCTTCGACGCGCCACGCGCCGTAGTCCTCCCCCTCGAAGTCGGCGACCACCAGGTCGGGAGCGGCGCCGATCTGTGGGGCCCGGAGCATCAGGGCAAAGAGGGCGACGAGCAAGGAAGCAGGCCTCCTGCCGGAGCCGTTCGACATACAGGCTTCCGCGAGGTCCGAACCAGGTCCTCTCACAGGCGAGCGAAACCTCCGGTGACCCGCGGCTTCCCGGTCCCGGCTCCCCCAACCGAGGCGAACCGGGGCTGAAGGCTCCTACTCGAACGTGACGAACGCCGACGCCATGGTCTCCTTGACCTGCCCTCCGATCACATTGGCCCGGAACACGACCGGATACCCCTCGGGCTTGAACCGGCCGGTCCCTTCGCCTAGCGTCACCTCTCCCACCCACACCCGCTTCGTCTCGTCCGCCGCGTACAGCTGCACATACCCCTCGCCGTTGACTTGCAGCGGGCTGTAGGTCGCGCCCGTGAGCACCTCGACCGTCGCATCCTGCGCGGGCTCAGCGAGGTGGACCTCGAAGTGCAGCGCATCGCCGCGGGCCAGCGCCTCCGGCAGCGGCGTCCCGTCCGCGAGCGTGACGATGAGCCCGTTCAGCGGCAGGTCCACGAGCCGCAGCCAGTCGAACGTGAACTCCGGGCCGGGGGTAACGGTGCCATCGGGGTTCTTCTGCGAGCCCGCCGTGCTGACGGTGACGAAGCACTGCTGGTCGGCCCCCGTCTCGTAGGCCTCGTTGATGTAGTAGGTGTCCACCGTGTACAGGCCCGCTCGGTTGGTGTTCAGACCGCCCCGATAGCCCGGCTTCCCGGAGGAGTTCCCGAGACCCACGTGCGCGAACCTGTACCGCTCACCCGCGATCTGCCGCAGGCTTACCTGGAAGAACCGGTGCCCCGGATCGCAGGGGAACAGGTGCGTCATGCTGTCATAGCCCTGTGGGTGGGCGCAAGCGACCTTGATCCCTCCGCCGTCCAGCGCCTCGGCCACGAACGTGTCCTGCTTCACCCACTGCGTGTCCTTCCCGTCCCAGTTGTACCGGGACGCCGTCTCGAAGACGCTGAAGTCCTCCTGCCACAGCGCCCGCCCCTCGCCCCCGAAGAGCGCCTTCACCTCCGGCCGCGCCGGGGTCTCAACCGCCTCCAGCGGCGTGACCGGCCCGTCGCCGGGCTCGGAGTATGCCTCGATCTCCGACACGAGCGCCCTCGCGCCCGGGCCCTCCACGTCCCGCGCCGCCGTCGCCGTCAACCGCAGCTTCAGGCACGTAACCGCCGGCTTCACGTTGTGCTCGATGACCGTCTCTTCGTTCCCGACGACGCTCACCTTGC
>VGFB01000273.1 GCA_016869015.1 Armatimonadota bacterium | reverse complement strand
GTCGGCTCACCAGAGCCGACAGAGCCTTCAGATCAATGCCGGACGACGTCGGCTCTGGTGAGCCGACCCACGACGACAAACGGCAACTACAGGAATCACGGCTGACAGACCACTAGCCGGGACGGGCGGCCGTAGGCTCTGAACGCCCAGCACCTGGGGGACCTCGACATGGATCCAACGCGCAGGCCCTCCGGTCGCAATGTGCGGCTGCCTCGCCCGTACGACGCAGCGGAGGCCTTCGTGCCCCACGATCTGCCTCCGGCACTGGACTACTCGCCCAGACTCGTATCGCGTCTGTCCCGGGCAGACTGGGCCTTGGGTCGCGTCAGCAGTACAGCCGCTCTGGTGCCGAACCCGGAACTTCTCGTCGAGCCCCTGTTGCGCATGGAGGCCGTGTTCAGTTCGCGAATCGAGGGGACGCAGACGACCCCGGAGCAGCTCTTCAGGGCCGAGGTTGCCGAGGACACGGCGCCCGATGACGATACCCGCGAGGTCCTCAACTACCTGAAGGCCATGGAGCTGGGCACCCGGCGGATTGGCGAGGCGCCCGCCAACCTGGATCTCAACCTGGTGCGCCAGCTTCACCGTGAGTTGCTGGCCGACGTGCGAGGGGGCGACAAGACGCCTGGACGCTTCCGAGAGATCACTGTCTGGGTGGGCCGGCCCCGGCAGCCCATTGAGTACGCGAGCTACGTGCCGCCGCCGTGGGAGAGCGTTGGGCCCCTCATGCAGGCGTGGGAGGCTTACGTGCGTGGCTGCATTGCGGGTGCGCCGGAGGCTGACGCGCCAGCCTTGGTTCAGTGCGCCCTGCTCCACGCGCAGTTCGAGATGATCCACCCCTTCCTCGATGGGAACGGCCGCATCGGCCGCCTCTTGATGAGCTTGTTCCTGATGGCGCGGGGGCTCATTCAGCACCCGGTGCTCCTGCTAAGCGCCCACTTCGAGCGGAACCGTGAGGAGTACTACGACTGCCTGCTGGGCATCAGCCGGCAAGGGGACTGGGCGGGCTGGGTCGCCTTCTTCCTGCAAGCGGTCGAAGAGCAGTCCCTGACTGCGGACAGAGCGGCGAAGGCGATCGTGGAGCTGCGGAACGAGGGTCAGCGCAAGCTGCAGGCGGTCGGAGCGCCGGCGTACGTCTTCGCGCTGCTGGACCGGCTCTTCGAGAACCCATACACGACCGCAAAGCGGACTGCACAGCAGTTGGGTCTCCACTTCCAGACCGCACAGAGGGCAATCCATCAACTCCAGGACCTGGGCTTCCTGGAGGAGATCACCGGGCGCAGGCGCGGGCAGCAGTTCTGCGCGCGGGAGCTGCTCCAGGCCATCGAGGCCTCCGCCGGACCCCCGCGATAATGTTGATTATGTAAACCCAAGCCTCAACCATCGCAAGATCGATGCAACCCTCCCTCGTCGGCAGACATCTCTGCTCTGACGGAACATGAACGCTCGGTGCATCAGTCTCAGTGTCGGTGAGCCAGGCACTGGCGATTCTCTTGCACAGCGGGCGCCGACGCAGCAACCTTGGGGGAGGGTATTCGGATGCGAGTCTGGCTGAGCCGACAGTTTGGGACGCCTTGGGTCCGATGGCTGGTCATCTTCACACTGGGGGTGCTGATCGGCACGGCCGCCGCCGAGCGCGTACGCGGACAGGTCAAGGAGATGGAGGTCGCCGCGGAGGTGAAGGCGGCAACCGAGGCCCTTTGGGCCGAGAACACCGCTCTCTTAGACCGATTCCGTGAGGCACAGTCGCGCCTGCAGGAGTTGGAGGCGGCCAAGTCCGGTGAGGGCATTCCTCGCGCGGCGACCGCTCCCCCGCGGCCGCAACCACTGCCTCTACCTCAGGCCGCGCCGATGGAGATGATCCGGCCGTCCCGGGCAGGGTAGCCTTGCCTCAGCGCCGCCTCCAGAGACCACCCACGTCCCACGAGTGGCCATGTCGGGCCGTTGACGCGCACCGGGAGTGGTGGCACGCTTGCCGTCCCGTGCCTGGCGCGTGAGCCCAAAGGGCCCGCCCCATGGAATGAGTGATGTTCGGCAGGATACGCGAGGCTCAGCGGGGCCTGCCGGCGGGTGTCGAGGCTGCGTGGCCGTCGAGGTAGACGACGCTGTTCCCGATCTGATGGCGCGGCGGGTTGCAGAGGCTCTCCTCTGCATCGGTGGCGTTACGCGCCTGGGCGGAGGACTCGAAGAGCAGAATCGTCCGGGCGGGAATGGGGAGCCTGGAGGGGCGCGCGCGGTCGAGGTTGCTGTGATAGGCGAAGCCGTACCCGTCCTTCAGGGTCGGGCACTGGAAGTACTCCTCCAGCTGCACATACTGGAACGTCCTGTCCGCCCAGCGCCCGGCGGGCGGAAGACGATCGTCGTAGTCCATCGCGTACATCAACAGCGCTCCGCCCAGCCGCGCCACCCGCTGGACGCACTGCTGCTGGTCCAGGTCCCGCTGGGAGGGCAACATCCCCGGGCCGTACATCCCGCGGAACCTCCCCTGCGGACGCCCCGAGCGCCTGGAGCCCCGCGCCTCCGGAGGACGCGGGGGCCGGTCGACTGGAGGCTGCTTCAGCTCGGGCACCGTCCTCTCCGGGGGCGTGTCATCCCCTCGCGGCTGGCGGCCGTACCAGAGCACCCCCATGGCCACAACGACCAGGAGACCCATGATCAGTGGGAGTGCCCAACGCCCCAGACGCGTGGCGGCCTTCACGTCCGTCCTCCCCGACTCCGGTGAGGCTCCGACAAGCCGGCCCTACTGCGGAATGTAGTGGTAGTAGTCCGACTGGCAGCCGCGCGGCGGGCTCAGTCGACCATGCCACTTGGCGTGCCCGTCCAGGAAGCTGACGTTCGCCCCGTCGTTGTGCCGATGGTCGGCGTACACGGCGAAGTTCCGCGTCAGGCCGTCGTAGAAGCCCGTCGTCTCGGCCGGGTACGGGATGTTACCCTCGGACTGCGTCGGGATGGGTGGGCGCGGAACGCCGATGAGGTTCTGGCCGAAGACGATCATGTTCCATCCGTAGCTGTACCGACCCAGACCGGTGATCGCGGAGAAGTCCACGGCGCCCGTCGCATTGCTGGGACACAGCGAGAGCTGCTGGTTCTTGACATAGGGCTGGCAGCGTTCCATGACCGAGACGCCGTTGGCAAACCCCACCGACGTCATCCCGATCGGGTACACCTCGTCATAGTCCTGCAGGTACATCAGCGTGGCCAGGCCCAGCTGCTTCACGTTCGACAGACAGCTCGCCTGCCGCGCCTTCTCTCGCGCTCGCGCGAACACCGGAAACAGGATCGCCGCGAGAATCGCGATGATGGCGATCACAACCAGCAACTCGATGAGCGTGAACCCTCGTGTCCGCATGACAGCCCTCCAGGTGCTGATCAATCCGGACTGACAATACCACATTCAGCCTGGGTTCTTCAACGCCTGTCGGGGCAAAGCTACTCCTGAGACCTGGCGGGAACGTCGTCGGATACGGGGGCCTCCTCGGTCGAGCGCAGCGCGCTTTCGACCCTCTGCACGTAGGCGCGGATCGCGTCGACGGCCTCGATGCGGTCAACGGGACGGTCACCGGGCGGAACCTCGTGCAGCTGTCGGCATCCCGCGTACGCCGACAGCGCCGTCAACCCCACGATCAGCAGCAAGGCCAGCAGCCGCAGGCGAACGCGCGGCAACGCAGGTCGTCCATCCGTCGATGGCCGGCCGGTCGCTTCCACGAGGGATCAGCCCCTCACTGGAAGACGGTCGGCCTCGCCACCTGGTTACGAAGGGAGAAGACTCGGACCATGAAGCCCAGTCAGTGGTTGGACATCATCGACATCGGGATCCGCCTCCTGGCGATCGTCCGGCAGCTACTCAGCGAACTGTGGAGCGGCCAAGGCAACGGGAACGGCAACGGCGAGGAGCGGGGAGCGTGACGGCAACGGCGGGGACGGTAGCGGCCTGTCCGGCCGTTGTCGTTCCGGTCCCCGCCGTCGCCGTTCCGGTCCCCCGTCCCCGCCGTCAGAGAGGAGCGTGCCGTGGGTTGG
This sequence comes from Armatimonadota bacterium, assembly GCA_016869015.1. GTDB lineage: Bacteria > Armatimonadota > Zipacnadia > Zipacnadales > VGFC01 > VGFC01. Next base: position 1,876 of record VGFB01000273.1, on the reverse strand, counting down.
CTCGGCGATACCTGGACCAGACTGCGAGGGAGACGACTGGTGATCTCACTGGACACGATCGATGCCACCGCGCCGGGTGAGCGCTGGCCGCCGACGGCGGCGGACGAGAGGCGACTGGCGGACTACGAGCGGAACCTGAAGCTCTTCCTGGGTCGGCATCAGGAGGTCTTCGACCCCTACCGCCGCCCGGACGAGGGCCCATACGTCACAGCGAACATCCTGGGCGCCATCTCGCGTCTCGCCGCTCATCGGCTGTTCGGGGAGGCGCCGAAGGCCCGGGCGAAAGGCGGTTCCGGGTCTGAGGTCTCGGGTCTCGGGTTGCGCGTCCCCCGCCCGACGGAGGGTCTTGAACCCGGGACAAGAGACCCCAGACCCCAGACCGCCGCCGCGCAACGGCTGCTCGACTTCCTCTGCCGGAGCAACGGTTGGCAGCCGCTCTGTCACAGCGGGGCGTTGGGCGGCTCGTACCGGGGCGACACCGTGCTCCGGGTGCGCTATGACGCCGGGCACGACGCCGTCGTCATCGACGACGTGCCGCCGAGCTGCTTCTTCCCGCACCTCGATCCGGGCGCCCCCGAGGGCTTCCGCGCCGTCTCGTTGGCGTGGGTGGTGGAAGGCAGTGATGAGCGCGAAGTGATGAGTGATGAGTTCGGCCGCCGTGCCGGACTCCGCACTCCGCATTCATCATTCAGCACTGCCCGTCCCGCCTTTCTCCGCGAGGAGTACCACGAACCCGGGCGGATCGAGAATCGGCTGTGGAAGCTCGTGGCGGTCCCGGGACAGACGCGGTACTACCGCCGGCCGGTGGAGCTGTCCGCGCTGGAGGCCACGGCGGGGCTGCCGGAGGTCGTGGAGACCGGCCTCGACGTGGTCCCGATCGTGCACATCCCGAACCGGCGCGTTGCGGAGACCGGGCTCTGGGGGCAGAGCGACTATGCGGACCTGATTCCGCTGCAGGAAGCCCTGAACCGCCGTCGCACCCAGATCAGCAGCATCCTCGACAAGCACTCGGACCCCCTGCTGGCCATCGATGAGAGCTTCCTCGATGAGCAGGGCCGCGTGCCGATGGACCGCATCCGCGCGATCCCCCTCGTGCAGGACGAGCCGCCCCCGCAGTACGTGACCTGGGACGGGAAGCTCGCCGATAGCCGCGCCGAGGCCGAAGAGCTGCTGCACACCATCCTGTTGGTCGCCGGGATCTCCCCGGAGAGCCTCGGGTTCGGCCAGGGCGGCTTCCCTGAGAGCGGCCTCGCCATCCGCCTGCGCCAGATGCTCACCACCTCGACCGTCGTCAGCAAGCGGCTGCACTGGGAGCCCGGCCTGCGGAGGCTCCTCAGCCTCGCGATGAAGATGCACGTACGGCACGTCTCGGGTCTTGGGTCTCGGGTCTCAGGCTCAACGTCGAGCCGCCAACCAGAGACCAGAGACATGAGATCCGAGACCGCCGTCCTCGAGCCCGACGAGATCGGGATCGAGTTCGGCGACGGCCTGCCGCCCGATCTCTCGGCGAGCATCTCTGACGAGGTCGCGCTGCAGGGCGCCGGTCTCGCCAGCAAGGAGGCCAGCCTCCACCGCCTCTTCCCCGACTGGACCGAAGCCGAGATCGACGCCGAGGTCGAGCGGCTGGCAGCCGACGTAGCACCGGCGTCCGGCCGGTGAAGAGACTGCCCGTCCACGGGCGAGACTCTCATGTCACTCTGAGGAGGACCACCATGCCGGAACACACGCCTGACGAGGGCGGCGCGGGAACTGCGCCCGCGGACACGGACAGTGAGAAGTGCGAAGTGAGGAGTGATGAGCTGAGCGGCGACGCCGTACTCAGCACTTCGCACTCAGCACTTCGCACTGCCGTCGACAAGGCTTTCACGCAGGAAGA
>VGFB01000272.1 GCA_016869015.1 Armatimonadota bacterium | reverse complement strand
CAACGTCAACCCTCACGGACGCCTGGATCGGGCCACTGCGTTGTCGTGAGGAGAAGCCCAATGCGGAGCCTCCGGCGGGTCGTAGCACGGTATCCGGCCCCTCCTCGGGAAGGCGATGATGCTGGTCCGGGCCGCGCAATTGGTTGACAAGACCCCTGTGGGCGGCGTATAGTATCGACCCAACGCGGCGGCCGATGGGCGTGCGCGGCCGGCGCGACGTTTGCTGTTTGGGGGGTGAGGACCCCTCGGGGGAATCGTGCGTTTCCGCGATCGGCGATGTTTGAGAGCCTGACGGATAACCTGAAGAACGCCTTTCGCCGCCTTGGCAGCAAGGGGCGTGTCACCGACGCCGACTTGCGGCGCGGGTTGAAGGAGATCCGCACGGCGCTCCTGGACGCCGATGTGAACTACCAGGTCGTCAAGAGCTTCGAGCGCCGGGTGCGGGACAAGGCGCTTGGGGCGGATGTGCTGAAGGGCCTGAATCCGGCGCAGCAGCTCGTCAAGATCACCCACGACGAACTCGTGCACCTGCTGGGCGAGAGGGCGGCCCCGATCAAGCTCGCCAAGCAGCGCCCAACCGTCGTGATGCTCTGCGGCCTGCAGGGCTCCGGTAAGACGACGATGGCCGGCAAGCTCGGCCGGCGCGCCAAGAACGACGGGCTGAAGCCGCTCCTCGTGGCGACCGACATCTACCGCCCGGCCGCGATCCAGCAGCTCCAGGTCGTGGGGGAGCAGGCCGGGGCCGACGTCTTTCAGATGGGCCAGAGCAACCCGGTCGACATCGCGAAGGCGGCCGTGAGCCACGCGAAGTCGGGGGCCCACGACATCGTGATCATCGACACGGCCGGCCGCCTGCACATCGACGAGGCGATGATGGAGGAGGCGTCGGCGATCGAGGCGGCGTTCGACGAGGTCGAGACGCTGCTGGTCGTCGACGCCATGACCGGCCAAGACGCGGTGAACGTCGCTGAAGCGTTCAGCCAGCGGTTGAGCGTTGACGGCGTCATCCTCACGAAGCTCGATAGCGACGCCCACGGGGGCGCGGCTCTGAGCGTTCGCGAGGTGACCGGACGGCCGATCAAGTTCGTCGGCACCAGCGAGCATCTGGATGGACTGGACGTCTTCCATCCCGACCGCATGGCCCAGCGCATCCTGGGCCAAGGCGACATCCTCACGCTCATCGAGCGCGCGCAGCAGACACTCGACGCGAACCAGGCGGCCGAGATGCAGCGGAAGCTGCTCGAGGACGAGTTCGACCTCGAGGACTTCCGCCAGCACCTGCGCTCGGTCCGCAAGATGGGCCCGCTGGACCAGATCCTGAAGATGATCCCCGGGGCGGAGAACATGCCCGGGATGATCCCCTCGCCCGAGGAGGGCGAGGCCGAACTGGACCTCGTGGACGCGGTGATCTGCTCCATGACGCCTCAGGAGCGCCGCGATCCCGAACTGCTGAACGGCAGCCGCCGCCGGCGAATCGCGCGCGGCAGCGGCCGCACGGTTCAGGAGGTCAACATCGTCGTCAAACAGTGGAAGGACCTCCGAGAGATGATGCGCGGCGTCGCCAAGGGGCAGCCGCTGCAGCTTGGAGACCTGATGATCGGCCGCCAGAAGAAGGTGAAGGTCCGCCGCCCGTTCTAGCTCGGGCGACCCGGGAACCAGCCCGTCATCGTCTGTCCGGGACTCGAGACTCGAGACCCGAGAACCGTCGTTCCGCCGAAGGGAGACCGGAAGGTTGGCTGCACGCATCAGACTGAAGCGCGTGGGGGCGAAGAAGAACCCCCACTACCGAATCGTCGTCATGCACGGCCCCAAGCCGCGAGACGGCGCCGCCGTCGAGGAGTTGGGCTACTACGATCCCCGCAAGGCTGAGCCGATGCCCGTGTTCCCCAACCCGGACCGGGCGCTCCACTGGCTGATGACCGGCGCGGAGCCTACGGACACGGTCCGCTCGCTGCTCCGCAGGGCAGGCATCTGGGCCAGGTTCGCCGAGCTGCGCAACGCGAAGGCGAAGCCGGCGGAGGGCGCGGCGTCGGCCTGAGCCGGCGCTCGTGAATCCGAACCTGGCGCCGTGGCTGCAGGCCGCCGGACGTAGCCCGCGGGTCTGCCCGGCGCTGAGGGGACCACCGACGATGCAGGAACTCATCGAGTACCTCGTCCGCGAGCTGGTGGATGATCCTGACGGCGTGCGCATCGAGCCGGTGGAGGACGATGGCTACACCGTCTACCAGGTGCACGTAGCGCCCGCCGACCTCGGGAAGGTCATCGGCCGTCGGGGGCGCATCGCGAACGCCTTGCGGGTGGTCGCGAAGGCCGCCGGGCTCAGGAACCGGGCGCGCGCGTCGGTTGAGATCATCTCGTAGCGCCGTCGCGGGCAGCTGGCGCGCCGTCGGCGGTCCGCGCTCTGCTGTGCCGTGCTGCTTACCAAGGCTGCGCCGCGCCTGCCCCGATTCGGCAGGCGCGACCCGTGAGAGGCGGACCCGAAGATGCCATCCGTAACCGTGAAGCGTAGCGTGCTGCTGAAGGCCGTGGTGACCGAGAAGCTGAAGCAAGAGGTGGCCGAGGAGCTCCAGGAGGCCGCGGACGAGGTCGCTCGTCGCATCGAGGAGCTGGATACGGCCGGTCGCCGGTACATCTCCGACCTGCAGCGTACCGACCTGCAACGCGCGATGGCCCTGCGCGGCCAGGTCGAGGGCGAGAAGCGCCGGCAGCAGGAGGTCCGCGACCAGCTCCTTCAGCGGCGTGAGGCCGTCGGGCAGTGGGAACTCGGCTCCGAGGTCGTGCGCGGCACCATCGAGGGCGTGGTCGAGGTCAACGAGGGCGACAACCTCGCCGTGCTGCTCGGCGGGGCTGAGATCGTGGTGGAGGACGACCTGGTGAAGGCGATCCGCCAGCTGTCGGCCGAGGAGCTCTCGACCCGGCTGCAGGACTCGATCGCTGCGGCCGCAACAGAGGAGGGCGCGGAGGCGGATGTCCTCGGGCGGATTGAGACCCCGTGAGGCCGCTGCGGCTCCCGGCGAGGCATGGGTGGTCGTCGGGACGGTTGTCGGTGCGCACGGCGTGCGGGGCGAGGTGAAGGTCGCGCCCACCGCCGAACGGCCGGGGCGTCTGGGCGAGTTGCGGTCGGTCACCCTGCAGCTACCGGACGGGCGCCGCTGGGAAGCGCGCATCGTCAGCCATCGCACGCAGGAGGGCAAGGGCGTCGACCTGCTCCGGTTCGAGGGCTACGAGGACCGGACCAAGGCGGGCGCGCTCCGCGGGGCACAGCTGCTGTTGGCGCCGGAAGACACCCCCTCGCTCCCTGAGGGTGAGTACTACGAGTGGCAGCTCGTGGGGGCGGAGGTCGTGACCACCGACGGCCGCGAGCTGGGCCCGGTTGAGGAGATCCTCCGGACCGGCGCCAACGACGTCCTGGTCACGCGCGCGGGGCTGCTGCCGGTGACGGCGGACGTCATCCGCTCCATCGACTTGGGGGCCCGGCGGATCGTCATCGAGCCCCTCCCGGGACTGCTGGACGGCGAGGCGTGAGGGAAGCGGGGTGCAGGATGAGAATCGACATCCTCACCATCTTCCCCGGGCCGGTTCGCTCGATGCTGGGTTACAGCATCATCGGGCGGGCGAGAGAGCGGGGCGCGCTGACCGTCGAGGTGCATGACCTGCGCGACTGGACCACGGACCGGCACCGCAGCACCGACGACTACCCGTACGGCGGGGGCGCCGGAATGGTCATGAAGCCGGAGCCCGTCTGCGAAGCCGTCGACGACCTGCGCGGACGAACCGGTGCCCGGCGCGTGGTGTACCTGACGCCCCAGGGCCGGCCGCTCACTCAGGCCCTGGTGGAGGAACTGGCGGCCGAGGAGGCGCTCATCCTGGTCAGCGATCACTACGAGGGCCTCGACGAGCGGGCCCGTCAGCTGGTCATTACGGATGAGATCTCGTTGGGGGACTACCTCCTGACCGGGGGAGAACTCCCGGCGCTCGTCCTCACCGACGCGGTGGCCAGGCTTCAGCCCGATGTGCTGGGCTCCCTGGCCTCAACCGATGAGGAGTCCTTCGTCGACGGGCTGCTGGAGTATCCGCACTACACGCGGCCCCGGGAGTACCGGGGCCTGGAAGTGCCCGAAGTGCTGGCGGGCGGAAACCACGCGGCGATCCGCGCGTGGCGGCGGAGGGAATCGATCCGCCGGACGTGGGAACGCCGCCCGGATCTGCTCGAGCACGCCGAGCTGGACGACGACGATGAGACGTTCCTCGCCGAGCTTCGAAGTCGTCCACCCGAAGAGCCATCGTAGGTCGGGACTCCCGTCCCGACGCGGTTCACGTTCTGAGAGGGGCAGACCATGCAACAGCTGATCCGCGAGATTCAGGCCGAACACCTGCGGGACCCTGAGGCAATCCCGCAGTTCAGGCCGGGGGACACCGTCAAGGTCCACCTGCGCCTCGTCGACGAGCTCAAGACGCGCAAGGCCGACAAGAGCACCGGCGCCAAGGCTACCGAGGCGCGCGTGCAGGCCTTCGAGGGCGTCTGCATCGCCCGCCGTGGGACGGGCATTGATGAGACCTTCACCCTGCGGCGCGCGAGCGGACAAGTGGGGGTAGAGCGCACGTTCCTGCTGAACTCGCCCCACATCGACAAGATCGAGGTCACGCGCCTCGGTCGGGTCCGGCGGGCGAAGCTCTACTACCTGCGCGAGCGCGTAGGCAAACGGGCCCGCGTGAAGGCCGCGCGACACAAGGGCGCGTAGGCCGACCGCCCCGGGCACGGGAGGACACGCGTGATCGCCTTCGACCGGCCCTGGCACGTCGTCGGGCTGATCGGGCTCGTGGTGCTGGTACGGGTCGCGATTCCACGCCTCGCTTTCCTCGGGCGATCTCGCCCGCTGCTGATCGAGTTCGACGACAGCCTGTTGATCGCGCTCCTGGTGGTCTTCTGCGTCCTGCGTCCCTTCGTGATCCAGGCCTTCTACATCCCCAGCGGGTCGATGCTTCCCACACTTCAGGAGAAGGACCGCATCCTCGTCCTGAAGTTCTGGTATCGCGTCATGCCGCCCCGCCCTGGGGACATCGTCGTTTTCCGCGCGCCCAAGGCCGCCTACTACAGCAACCCCGCCGAGAACCACGACCTGACCGAACAGAAGGACTTCATCAAGCGTCTCGTAGGGTGTCCGGGCGATCGGCTGCGCGTGAACGATTACGCTCTCTTCCGCGACGGCAAACCGGTCGAGGAGCCGTATCTGGAGGCCCCGCCGGTCTACGGCTGGCCGCTCGACCCCTCCCGCGATCTCATCGTGCCCCCGGGCCAGTATGTGGTCCTGGGCGACAACCGGAACAACAGCAACGACAGCCATCGCTGGATGCTGCCGACGATGGGCCGGTCCGAGGTGCACGCGCCCTTCGTGCCGAGGGATGCCCTTCTCGGCCGCGCCTGGCTGATCTTCTATCCGTTCGAGCGCGTCCGGCTCCTACACTGAGCGGCCAGGGCAGCGTTGCCGCCGGGCCGTCGTCCTTGACCGCGGACCGACCTTGGGGGGCCCCATGGCCTTCGACCGACCCTGGCAGATCGTCGGGCTGATCGTCTTGGCAGTGGCCTTGCGCCTGGTGCTGCCGCGGCTGGGGAGCCCCGGCCGCTGGCGGGACTCGCTGCTGGAGTTCGACGACAGCCTGCTGATCGCGGTGCTCGTGGTGTTCTGCGTGGTGCGGCCGTTCGTGCTGCAGACGTTCTTCATCCCCAGCGGCTCTATGCTCCCGACGCTCCAGGAGAAGGACCGCATTATCGTGCTGAAGTTCTGGTACCGCGTCCAGGAGCCCAAGGCCGGCGACATCGTGGTCTTCCGGGCACCGCAGTCCGCCTACTACAGCAACCCGACCGAGAACCCCGATCTGAGCGAATCGAAGGACTTCATCAA
>VGFB01000271.1 GCA_016869015.1 Armatimonadota bacterium | reverse complement strand
GGCCTCGTTGACGAACGGCAGAGACGGACGGCGCGACGGTAAACGGCTTTGTCGGCTCTGGTGAGCCGACCCACGAACGGCAGAGGCAGAGGCGGACGGCGCGACGGCAAACGGCTTTGTCGGCTCTGGTGAGCCGACCCACGAACGGCAGAGGCAGAGGCAGAGACGGACGGCGCGACGGCAAACGGCTTTGTCGGCTCTGGTGAGCCGACCCACGAACGGCAGAGGCAGAGACGGACGGCGCGACGGCAACGGCTTTGTCGGCTCTGGTGAGCCGACCCACGAACGGCAGAGGCAGAGACGAACGACGGCCACGGGATGGCGAGAGGCCGTTGGTTCGCGTGTGGTTCGGCACATTTCCGCCTGGCCGGCTCGATTCCTCCGAGAGGGCGGGCGACGGGGCGAGGGGAAACTGCCCCCGACCTTGTACCGGAACCGTCGGCCGGCGCCGTCGTAAGACGTTCCACAGGGGTCCCTACGTCACGGCCGCTCCGCCCGGGAGGCTTCAGGGGCCGAGTGACCGAGGTGAGCGAAAGGACGAGTGAACCATGGCGAAATGCGTGCTGGCGTACTCGGGCGGGCTGGACACCTCCGTCTGCCTGAAGTGGCTGCAGGACAAGAAGGGCGTCGAGGTCATTGCCGTCTCGGTGGACGTCGGCGAGGAGCGTGACTACGAGGGCATCCGCAAGAAGGCCGAGCAAGTCGGGGCGCTCAAGGCCATCGTGGTCGACGCGAAGGAGGAGTTCTTCGCGGACTTCATCTCCCGCGCGATCAAGTCCAACCTGCTGTACGAGGGCCGCTACCCGGCCTTCACGGCCCTGGCGCGTCCGCTGCTGGCGCGCAAGCAGGTGGAAGTCGCGCAGGCGGAGGGCGCGGAGTTCCTGGCGCACGGCTGCACGGGGCAGGGGAACGATCAGGTCCGGTTCGAGGTGACGTACTCGGTGTTCGCACCGGAGCTGAAGGTCATCGCCCCCGTGCGAGAGTGGGAGTTCGGGACCGACCGGGCCGCCGAGATGGACTACGCGCGCGAGCACGGCATCCCCGTCCCCGTGACGAAGGCGAGCCCGTACTCGACCGACACCAACCTCTGGGGCCACTCGATCGAGTGCGGTCCGGTGGAGATCGCCAGCGAGAAGCCCCCCGAGGACGCATGGAGCTGGACGGTGAACCCGGCGGAGGCTCCCGACGAACCCGAGACGGTCGTGATCGAGTTCGAGGCCGGCATCCCGGTGGGCCTGGACGGCACGCGGCTGTCGGGCGTGGAGCTGGTGCAGGACCTCAACGCGCGCGGGGGCCGTCACGGCATCGGTCGCGTGGACATGATGGAGAACCGGCTGGTGGGGATCAAGTCGCGCGAGCTCTACGAGACGCCGGCCGCGACGATCCTCCTCGCCGCCCATCGCGACCTGGAGGCCCTGACCCTCGACCGCGAGACCGCGCACTTCAAGCCGTACCTCGAGCAGAAGTACGCCGAACTGGTGTACTACGGCCTCTGGTACACGCCGCTGCGCAACGCCATCGACGCCTTCATCGACGAGAGCCAGCGGACCGTCACCGGCTGCGTCACGATGGAGCTGTATAAGGGCACGGCGGCGCCCGTCGCCCGCGAGAGCCCACACTCGCTCTACGACCTGAAGCTGGCGACGTACGAGGCCGGCGGGCGCTTCGATCAGGCGGCTTCGGCGGGCTTCATCAAGATCTTCGGCCTCCCGGCCGCCGTCGCCGCGCGCGTCCGCCCGCCGAAGTAGGGGCGACGGCGTCGGAGCAGCGCTCCGACCTACGACGGCAGATGGCGTCGGAGCAGCGCTCGAGCGGAGCTGCCGCATGTTCTTCATGCGCATTGGGCTGGGGGAGATGATCCTGTGCGGGGTGCTGCTCCTCGTTCTGATCATCATCCCCATTGTGCTGGCCTGGAAGACCCGGCGAGTGAACAAGGAAGGGTAGGGAGCGGCATGGCCGACGGCCCGCTGGCCCGGCACGTCGAGGAGGTCGACACGGTCGTCCACTCCGCCTGCGGCAGGAGCGTCCGTGTCTTCACCTACCGCGACACGGACGCCGCGAACCTGCACGTCACCACGATCCACGACGCGCAGCTGCACTACCACGAGCGCTGCACCGAGTTCTACTACGTCCTCGAAGGCCGCGGCTCGATGCAGGTCGGCAAAGAGACGGTCGAGGTGCGGCCGGGCACGGCCCTCCTCATCCCGCCGAGAACGCCCCATCGCGGCTGGGGCGGCTTCACCACGGTCGTGTTCGGCGTCCCGGCGTGGGACGAGGCAGATGAGGTGATCGTGGAGGAAGGGGCCGCCGGACGGACCTTCGAGGTCGAGCCCAGCCGCTGCGCTCGGTAGGTGAGCCCTGGGGAGCGCGTCCAGGAACATCGAGACGCGCGGTTGTGCGTTGCGAAACGCACAGTCTACGCTCCTAACGAGGAGTCGCGCGTACCAGACGGTATTGTGCCGGCCGACGCGCTTGCCGGCTGACGTGAAGACGCCGCAGGGAGAACGACTGGGAGGGTCAATCAAGAATGGGCAGGGCACTGCAGGTCGGTTTCATTGGTTTCGGGGGCATTGCGCGGGATGCGCACATGCCCGGGTGGAGCAAGCTGAAGGGGGACGGGGTGGCTGAACTGGTAGCGGTGGCGGACGTGAACCCGGCGGCGCGCGAGGCCGCTCGGACGCGCTTTGGGCTGCCGCCGGAGATGTGCTTTGAGGACTACGCCGAGATGCTGGGCAAGGTCGACCTGGACATCGTCGACGTCTGCACACCGAACTGCTTCCACAAGGACCCGACCATCGCGGCGTTCAAGGCCGGGGCGCATGTCATCGTCGAGAAGCCGATGACGGTCTGCGCGGCCGACGGCGAGGCGATGATCGCGGCGGGCAAGAAGGCCCGCAAGCTGCTCATGATCGCGCAGAGCTGCCGCTACCTGCCCTCGGCTCAGGCGGCCAAGCGCGCCTCGAGGGCCATCGGCGACATCTACTGGGCCCGGGCCAGCCTGCTCCGCCCGCGCGGCGTGCCCGCGTGGGGCGCGTTCACGCTGAAGGAGATGTCCGCCGGCGGCCCGATCTACGACCTGGGGGTGCACATCCTGGACTGGTGTCTGTGGATGATGGAGTTCCCGAAGCCTGTTACGGTCAGCGCGGCGCTGTACCTGGAGCTCGCGAACAAGAAGTCGATCATGAAGCACGATCCGAAACGCTACACCGTACCCGAGGAGCTGGCGATGGCGCTGATCCGCTTCGAGAACGGCGCCGTCTGCACGCTCGAGACGAGCTGGGCCGTCAACGCGCCCGAGGGGACCTTCAGCTGCTTCCTGAGCGGCAAGAAGGGCGGGATCGACTGGAACTGGGACTCGCTGACGCTGGTCCGCGAGGAGTTCGGGATGCTGACCAACGCCAAGCCGCAGGTCATTCCGGAGGCGGGCCAGGCCTCCCACGCGGAAGAGGTCTACGACTTCGTCGACGCGATCCGGAAGGGGAAGCCCTCGCCCGTGCCCGGCGAGCAGGCGATTGTGACGCAGCGGATTCTGGACGCCATCTACGCCTCGGCGGAAGGTGGGCGGGAGGTTGGGTTGGCGTAGGCGGAGAGGAGACACGGCTCGGGGACATGGTCCCAGTCCGGTCCGACCGAAGTGGGTCATGTTCCCGAGCTGCCGCTACACCCCGAACGCCTCGCGCAGGTACTCGCGGCTCATGCGGAGGGTCTGCAGCGGGGGACGCGTATCCGGTGTGCGCGGCTCCCAGGCGATCTCCACGGTCAGCGGCCCCTCGTAGCCCGCCTCGTCCAGGGCGGCCTTGATCCGCCCGTAATCCAAGTCCCCGGTGCAGAACCCCTCGGCCCAGACAGCCTCGACCGAGTTCCGCAGGTGGGTGGACACGATGCGGCCGGCGTACTGCTCGGTGAGGGCGTACGGATCACCCCCGCCGCGGTACATCCAGTGGAAGTCGGCGCACAGCCCTACCGTCGGGCCTGTGCAATCGAGGTTATGCCGGAACTCGCGGGCGTTGTGGCTCATCTCCGGCGCGTGGGTGTGGATGCCGAAGAAGAGGCCCAACTCCGCGAGCCCCGCACCCACGTCGTTGAGCGCCGAGGCCTGAGTCGCCAGCTCCGCGTCGGTCTTCTCCCGGCCGATGGGGTCCGGATTGCAGGTGACCCCGGGGCAGCCGATGGCCTTCGCCCGCGCGGCCTGGTCGAGGATGGCCTGCACGGCGGAGGCGGCGTGCTCGGCGTGCAGTGCGCCGCCCGAGTACAGCCCGGCCAGCCCAAGCCCCGCCCTCTTCAGCCGGTCAGCGAAGGCCTGGGTGGACTCGTCCGTCGCGCAGTACGTGAGCCCCGTCTCCACGTTCGCGAAGCCGGCCTCGGCCGTCATGGCGAGGTACTCGGGCATCAGCTCATCGAACCCCTTCCCGTCCCGGGCCGCCAGCTGGCTGAACCAGTACATCTGCACGCCGTCACGAGCCATCGGTCGTCCCCCTGTCTGCGCGGTCAGACGCGCGACCGGCTCTGCCAGAGCCAGCGCACCGGCCGTCGCCACGAACGAGCGTCGGTTCATCGTCGTTCCCCCGCGCCCGAACTCACGGTTGACACGCCGCTAGTGCTCTGTCAAGCGTGATTCTGGCTGTTGCCGTTAGTCGTCGTGGGTCGGCTCACCAGAGCCGACGCCGTCCGGCATTGACCTGAAGGCTCTGTCGGCTCTGGTGAGCCGACCCACGACGACCGAAGGCTCCACGGCTGACAGGGAACTAGATGAGCGGGCGAGCGACCAGGCCGTCCAGGTCGCGCGCCGCCTGCTCGACCTGTTGCCGGTAGGTGCCGTAGGCCGCCACGCCCGACTGCCGCAGCGCCTCGATCGCGCCGGCAAGGGCCGGACTGCGTTGCGCCGGCGAGAGCGCCGCCCCAGCCGCGATGTCGGCGTCGGCTCGCCCCAGAGCCCCGACCAGAGCGTTCAGGTAGGCCAGGCGGTGCTCCGTGACCTGCTGGTCAAACCGGGCGATAGGCGCCAAGGCGGCGTTCGGGTCGTCCAGGAGGCTCGGCGGCCGGAGGGCGGAGGGGGCGCCGACCGGGGGCACCCAGACCGGCCCGGGAGCCGGGGGCGCGGGGGAACCGCCGCCCGCGGCCCACTGCCACATGACGCCGGCCGTCTGGTAGGCGTACGCGCCGCCTGACCCGTACGGCTCCCTGCCGATGGGGCGAGTCACGCACATGGAGGGCGAGACCGGGGTCCCGGTCGTCAGGACGCGCGCCGACACCACGGCCCCGTGCCGCGTGACCTCCGCCACCATGCCGTCGCTGAAGACGATCCGCTTCGTGGTAGGCCTGGGGTAGGCTCCCACCGCCACCAGACAGGCTGACACCGTGGCGCCCTGACGGATCAGGCGCACGATTCCGCCGTCGGAGTAGGCTAGCGTGAACCGCTCCCCGTACTCGCCGGCCACCTGTAGGGCCTGACCCGTGCCGGCCCCCGACCAACCGCGGGGCCCGATTCCGTAGGGGGCTCCTCCGCCCGGGTACCACGGGGCCTGGCCCGCCGGAGGGTGAACCCCTGCCCGTTGAGCGGCGCGGGTCACATCGGCGTGGATGGCCGCGAGCATCGCGTCGGCGCTGTAACCGCGCTGGGCCCACACGCCGCTCGAGAGGCCCGCCCACTCGACGTAGGACGCCTGGATGGCCCGCTCGTAGCCGCCCAACGCCGCGGTCAGGTCGGCGCGGTACTGCGCCTCTGCCTGCGCGATGCCATAGGGCCGAGCGTCCCAGCGCCGCGCCTCGGCGAGGGCCGCATCCGCATTGAGCTGCTTCTGGGCAACGAGTACCCGCAGGGCCGCGTGGTCCGCCGCCACCTGGTCGAGAGCGGCCGCCTCGGCCACGCCGACGTCCAAGACAAACAGCGAACCGCCCGTGAGCGTCTCGGTGTCGGCCTGG
>VGFB01000270.1 GCA_016869015.1 Armatimonadota bacterium | reverse complement strand
TCGGGGTTCTGGATGGCGACCAGCGCCATGCGCTCGATCCTCGTCGCCTCGCACAGCGACAGCACCGCCCCCTCACCGTCCGGCCCGCCCATGTGGACGTGGCCGTCGAGGATGCCGCCGACTTTCGACGTCCACTCACCCATCGTGCCTTCCCTTGTCCCGAGGTTGTGGTAGCGCGCGACCCGCCGGTCCATCTTCCGTCCTCCCGCCACCTTGCCCTTCACTCCGGCGCGCGGCCCAACCGACAACAGCGACGGCATTACGAGATAATGGCGTACAAGAATGCCGTGAATGGCGTTCGAGCACCGCGGCGCAGGAGCCGCTCCCGAGGCTCCACCACGTCGGCAGTCACTTCCGGCTGGCCCCGGTGTGGCCGCCGTTCCGTGCCCGCGGCGGGTCTGTCGCCAGAGGATGAGGACTAACGGACCCCGGCAGCGAACCCTGCAAGCCATCGTGAATGGGGGAGGTGTCGGGCCATGCGTCGACAGCAAGCGGCACCCGTCATCGCGGCGCTGGGGGTGGCCCTCGCGGCGGCGGCGCAGGAAGCACCCCGGATGGAGCGCGTCTCAATCGAGGACGGCTCGGGGGCGGCGAGGTGGGGGCCGGCCGAGGCCACCGTCGAGCAGAGCGCGGAGTTCGCCGGGCCGGACGGCAAGAGCCTGTGCCTCCACATCGACGTGGACCACACGGCCGGGGAGCCGAACTACCCCGTCGGGTGGCCGCGGATGGCGCTGAAGCCCCCGCCGGAGATGCAGGACTGGAGCCGCTTCGACTTCCTGGAACTGGTGATTCACACCGAGACCTCCCGCGAGGCCCTGCCGGCCACACCGCTGGGGTTCATCGCCCACACGCCTGATAAGGCCAACGCTTACAACCGCACGCTCACCGAGCTTCGGAAAGGGGAAACGACGACCCTCACCATCCCCTTGTCGCAGATCCCTCGCCACAACCTCGTGCCCCACCTGCAGTTCTACATCTCTGAGTCGAACTACCGGCACGGGGATGTGCTCGACTTCTACATCGACGACCTCGCTCTGACGCGCTACGCCGCGCCGACGGTCAGCGACTTCGCGCCGCTGCAGTCGATCGCGTTCGCCGACGCGGCGACCCTCGGAGCGCGGTTCCGCCTGCTCGGGGTCGAGGAGGGCAAGACCGCGGTGGTCCAGGCCGTCTTGCGCCAAGGGGGCGCCACCGTGGCGGACGCGGAGTGGGAGCTCCTGCGCGGCGAGCATGAAGCATGGCTCAGCCTGACGACGCCGCTCAAGCCGGGGGGGGCGGACCTGGAGCTGAGCCTGGGCGAGTCGCGCCAGACCGCGAGGGTGCGGTTCGTGGCGAGTCCGTACGGAGATTAGGGACAGGCACCAATTTCCGCCAGACGTCGGCGGGAATTGGTGCCTGTCCCTGATCTCCGTGAAGGGGGGAAGTAGGATGCTGGTCATGCTCCTGATCGCTCTCAGCAGCGCGGCCAACGCGGCCTACCTGTTCGACATGGGGAAGGCCGAGTCGGCGGTGCGTCCGGGCTTCCAGCCCGTGCTGCTCGACGCCGCTTACTCCGAGGCGATCGGCTTCGGCTGGCAGAGCGCCGAGGGCCTGGAAGCCCAGGCGCAAGCGTACAAGGAGCCGGTGGAGAACACGAGTCGCGGCACCATGGACCCGCCTCCCATCTACACGAACGAGCTGACCGAGGACTCGGTCCAGGGGCCCTTCCAGGCCACCTTCCTCGCCAAGGTCCCCGCGGGGAGGTACGACGTGCACGTGCTGTGCGGCGTGAGCGCCGGCAACCGCTCGCAGTTCTGGGACTTCACCGTCTCGGTGGGCGACGCTGCGGCGCACGTGCAGATCGAGGGGGCACAGCGGTTTGTGTGGGAGACGCTGGAGGCGACGGCGGGCGACGAGCCACTGGCGATCCGCCTGGACCCCCTGAGCCGCTGGTGCCTCAACGCCGTCCTGATCGTCGGGGAGGGCGAAAGGGGAGCGATCGGCGCGAGCTCGATCGAGCCGCTCCGGCAGGAGATCTTCGCCCTCCCGCCGGAGGAGTGGGCGAAGTGGACGGAAGATGTTCACGTGGACTCGCGCCCCTGGCCGCCGATCGCTCCGGCCGATCAGCGGCGGGGGTACGTCATCCATCACCGGGCGTACCTCGAGCCGATCCGGCCGAACACCGTGCCCCTGGCGCACACGCTGAACCCGGAGTTGCGGGCGTTCGCCTCGCTGGGCGAGTACGAGCCGCTGACCTTCACCGTCTGGCCGCTGAAGGACCTCACGGGCGCGCGCGTGTCGGTCAGCGACCTGAAGAGCGGCAATGCGACGATCCCGGCCGCCGCGATCGACGTGCGACGGGTCGCCTACGTCCTCTGCCGGACGAACTACAGCGCCTTCGGCGTCTACCGGCGGAACCCCGACTACCTCCCCCGCTTCGAGTCCCTCGACCTGCCGGCCCGCGAGAACCAGCGGTTCTGGCTGACCGTCCACGTCCCCGAGGACGCCAGGCCGGGGCTCTATCGGGGCAAGGTCAGCTTCACCGCCGAGGGTGTGCCGAGCGCCGACGTGCCGATCCTCTTCCGCGTGTTGCCGATCCGCCTGCAGGAAGACCCAAGCAAGCTCTACGGCATCTACTACTACGACCCGCTGGACCGGGCGGCGAGCGCGCCCGATGACGTGTCCCGCGCCTACTTCGAGCGCAAGTCGGAGCTGGAACACGCCGACATGGTCGCGCACGGCACACGGAACGTGACGATGAGCGTCTGGTCTCCCGCGGCCGACAAGGACGGGAAGTTCGCCTTCAACTACGAGCTGCTCGGGAAGAAGATCGACCTCTTTGAGCAGCACGGCTTCCGGCCGCCGATCGTGATGGGCTTCAACGTGGGGGAGATCTACCGGAAGCACACCGGGGAGTCCTTCGGGAGCCACCTGCGCGGGGTGAAGGCGCCGCCTCCCGAGTTCGCCGCGGAGGTCACTGCCGCCGTCGCCGAGATCGAGCGGGAGCGGAAGGCGCGCGGCTGGCCGGAGTTCCTCTACTACCCCATCGACGAGCCGAGCACCGATGCCGCGTCGGTCGAGTTCATGGTCACCGTGCTGCAGGCGTGCCGGGCGGTCCCGGGCATTCGCACGTACGTGACGGCCGACCCGACCCACGAAGCCTTCGAGCCGATGCGCCCGTTCATCGATCTCTGGTGCACCCAGCCCTTCGCGCCCGACCGCGAGACGGTCCTCGCCGACAGCGCGGCGCGCGGCGTCGAGTATTGGTGCTACCCGAACCACATCAGCGGCGAGAACGACCACACGCCCGTCGCCGGCGCGCGGATGACCTACGGATTCGGCTTCTGGCGCTCCGGCTTCCGCACGCTCGTCCCGTGGATCTACCAGTCCAGCAACGGCGACCCCTTCAACTACCTCGACGGGCGCTACATGGACTTCTTCTGCCGCCACGAGCCCGACGGCACGCCGATCCCGGTCGCGATGTGGGAGGCCTTCCGCGAGGGCTACGACGACTACCGCTACATCTACACGCTCCAGCAGCTCATCGAGCAGACGCGCCAGGCCGGCAAGGCCGCGCAAGCCGACACGGCGCAGCAGGAGCTCGACTACGTCTGGAGCGCCATCCGCGTCCAGCCGAAGTACAAGTACGACGACCTGTGGGGCTACGAGGAGTTCGACGCGTACCGCTGGGTGATCGCGCAGCAGATCATGGAACTGCAAGGGGACCGGTGACCGGAACGGCGACGGAAAGGAGAGGCGAGGCGATGGACGCGATTCAGGCAGTACTGACGCGGCGGAGCATTCGGAAGTACACGGGGGAGCCGGTGACGGACGAGCAGTTGGAGACGCTGCTGCGGGCGGCGATGGCCGCGCCCTCGGCGGCGAACAAGCAGCCGTGGCACTTCGTGGTGGTGCGAGAGGCGGGGCTGCGCGAGGCCTTCACGGAGTTCCACCCCCATGCGGGGATGCTGCGGGAGGCGCCGATCGGAATCCTGGTCTGCGGCGACACGGAGCTCGAGCTGGGAGACGGGTACTGGATCCAGGACTGCTCGGCGGCGACTGAGAACCTCCTGATCGCGGCACATGCCATCGGGCTGGGGGCGGTGTGGTGCGGGATCACGCCCCGCGCGGAGCGGGTGGCGCAGACCAAGGCACTGTTCGGCCTGCCCGACAACGTGATTCCGCTGGGCATCATCGCGGTCGGCCATCCGGCCGAGGAGAAGGGTCCGGGCGAGCGCTACCAGGCCGAACGCGTGCACCAGGACCGGTGGTAGGGACGGACACGTCCACCACGAAGCCGCGAAGAGCACAAAGAGGCACGAAGAACGGCGAGGCGAAGGGATGGTCTACGGTCTTCCACTACTGGCCTGCCTGACTCAGGGGGAGCCACCGATGGCGGAGCGCGTTCCCGAGAACGTCTACCGGGGCGAGCTGATTGCGTACCCCGGCCCGTGGGCCTTCGACATCGGTCGCGCGCACATCATCCTGGTCAGCGACCAGGAGCTGGAGGCGCTCGCGAACCCCGACACGGTGCTGAACCTGAGCCTGACCTTCGATAAGCACGAGGCCAGCCTTCGTCAGATCTGCGAGCAGGCCCAGGCCGCGGGCCAGCGCACCCTCATCCTCGCCTTCGACCACTTCTTCAAGCAGTATCGCCCCGGGCAGGATGAGCCGCGGCGTCTGACCCCCGACATGGACGAGTACATCGAGCGCATCGCGGCGATCAGCAGGTTCGCGCAGGGGTACGGACTGGGCCTGGAGCTGAGCCTGCTGAGCCCGCTGGAGATCGGGCCGGCCTACGCGGCGAAGACCGGCGAGTCGGGGCTCTGGATGCACTATCGGAAGGGGCTGCGCGATCCGCAGACCGGCGCCTTCAGCGTGCAGCTGTGGCGCCAGCGACAGTGGGTGAACAACAAGGGGCCGATCGGCATCGCGGACGCGGGGGTCCGCGTCTTCGCCTTCCGCGAGCAGCCCGTCCACGGCACGCCGTATCGGGTCGTGAACCCCCGGGAGATCGTGGAGGTCACCGAGGGGATCGCGGTCGAGGAGTGGCCGAACGTCACGGAAGGCGGCGGGGTGCGGATCGTGGTCTCGGGCAAGGGCGGCCCGAGCGAGGGTGGGCTGGACCGGGTGCTGGCGGTGCAGCAGTATCGCGTTCCGGAGATGGACTACTTCAGCCCGAACGCGCTGCCGTACCTGCGGGAGCTCATCGACCGGCACGCCGACGCGGGGGTGAAGCTGAACGGGCTGTACTCCGACGAGATGCACATCCAGCAGGACTGGGGTTACTTCGGCCACCACGACCACGGTGAGTTCGCGATGCGGTACGTGAGCCCGGGCCTCGCCGCGCGCTACGGGGAGCAGTACGGGGAGGAGTACCGGGACTTCGCGAAGTGGCTGGTGTACTTCGCCTACGGTCAGGACGACTTCGCCCACGACCTCTCGGCGAAGCAGGGCGTGATGCACGTGTTCGGCGCAAGTCCGCAGGAGATCCGCCGCACGGCGTTGTTCCGGTCGCGGTACTACCGGCTGCTGCAGGACGGCGTCGTGGATCTCTTCGTCGCGGCGAAGCGTCGCGCTGAGGCGCGCATGGGGCATCGCCTCGAGTCTCGCGCCCACGCGACCTGGGCCGAGAGCCCCACCATCGACAAGTGGGACGTGCCGGGCGAATCGGACCACGCCCACAAGTACGAGTACACCTCGAACTTCGTCTGGTCCAACACGGTGCATCAGGCCGCGGCCGCGTGCCACGACTACTTCCGGTGGGGCGACTTCCTCACCGGCGGGGGCAACGATCACCCCGAGGGCGGCTGGCTGGACCGCGACTATTACGCCCTCGCGCTGGCGTGCTCGACGGGGATACTCAACGAGGTCCCGCTGTCCTACTGCGCCCACTGGGGCATGCCGGGGGAGATCGGGCACCGCCGGCAGATGTTGGCGGTCGCCTT
>VGFB01000269.1 GCA_016869015.1 Armatimonadota bacterium | reverse complement strand
CGTCCGGTGCGCCTGGGGCACGCTGTTGACCACCGTCGGCGCGTGTTCGCTGGTGGTCGGTCTCGTTGCCGTGCTCGCGCTGGAGGCCTCGGGTGCAGTGGCGGCTGCCGTAGCGGCGTTGTTCGGCTCAGTCCTCGTCGCGGGGATCGTGATGCTGGTGAGCGCGCGTCGGGGCTGGTCGGCGGCGCGGGCGCAGCTGGCCTTCGGTCAGACCACGGACTTCGCGTGCGGCTGGACGGACCCGTTGCTGCGGTTCGACCCCAAGGGCTGGGCGGACCTGACGGCCGAGGGGGGCTGCGTCTACTGCGCGGAGGCCACGCCGGGGCACACGCGCACCGTGAACAAGCCCATCCGGTCGGCCCGCGCCGAGCAGAGCCGCAGTACGCGCCACCTTCTGTTCGGGATCATCGGTGCGGCAACGGTGGATGGTCGGGACCTGAAGGGCCGCGCGGCCGCCGGGCTCAGCCGCGACGCCAAGGGCATCCGGCTCACCTACCGAGAGTGTGTGCCGTGTCGGACGGCGCGGCCGAACATGAAGTGGATGTGGGGGGCCCTTGTCGGCGCGCTTGGCCTGGGCATCGCCGGGGTCGCCTTGGGCGTGACGCATGTGATGGGGCCGGCCACGGGTGTTGTCGGTTGGGTGTACACGGCGCTCATCGGACTTCCGTTCGCGGCGGCCCTCGGGTTCCTGGTGGCGGCCGGCGTGGTTGGCGGCTACGGCAACCCCGTGCAGTTCGCCAAGGCCGACGTCAACGAAGGCGTTGTCGTCAAGCTGCCGCGACACCTGACGATCCAGGCCGGAGGGGCGGGTGCCCAAGCCCCACGCTAGCGCGGTCTGCAGCGACACGCGCCTCGCCCGTCGCGTGATCTGGACGCTGACGGCCGCGCACCTGTTCCTCTTCTTCGGCGCGGGGGCCCAGCAGCAGTTCCTCATGTCGTACCTCGGCGACCTCACGGGTTGGAGCAGCGCGCTCCGCAGCACCGTCATCGCGGCGGTGTACTCCTCGATGATGGTCTTCCGCATTGCGAACGTCTGGCTGCTTCGGCGGTGGCCGGACCGGCGGCAGATGATCGTCGGCTCGCTGACCTACACGGGCTTCTGCGTGGTGATGGCCGTCTTCTTCTTCCACCGGCAGTACGCCCTCGCCCTCGGCGCGGCGCTGGTGTGGGGGTGGGGCGGAGCGGCGCTGTGGGCGGGCAGCAGCCTGCAGGTCCTCACCGCCACTGATCGAGGCCGGTCGCAGTACGGCTCGACCATCGGCGCGCTGTACACGGCCACACACTTGGGTTTCTCGCTCGGTGTGGTGGGCCTCGGGTGGGTGTACGCGCTGGTCCCGAAGGAGTCGCTCTACCTGCTGTACGTCGCCGCCGCCGGGGTGTCGCTGCTGGGGAACCTGGTGTTGCTGACCACGCCCCGCCTCGATCATGTCGAACCCGAGCACCCCTCCCTCGCCGGGTTGCTGGCGCTGATGACGAAGGCGAAGGCCTTCATCTCGGGCTTCCTGCAATTCGCGGCGGCCCTGAGCTTCGGGCTGATGCTCGGGTCATTCGGGGACGTGATCAAGGTCAGCTATGGCAAGGGGTGGATCTGGCTGCTGGCCGCGCCCTATCCGCTGGCGCGGTTGGCCTGGGGTTGGGGGAGCGGCGTGCTGTCGGACCGGCTTGGGCGGGCGTGGGCGCTGGCCGCGAGCTTCCTGTTCGTC
The DNA here is from genome assembly GCA_016869015.1 of Armatimonadota bacterium. Lineage (GTDB taxonomy): Bacteria > Armatimonadota > Zipacnadia > Zipacnadales > VGFC01 > VGFC01. The sequence continues at coordinate 4,235 of VGFB01000269.1, read as the reverse complement.
GCTGCCTCGCTGGCGGGGTGCGGGATACGGTCCAGCCCGGCCACGATCGGCGTCGCCTCAGCGGCGCTCGGCCTGCTCAGCAGCACCGTGCCCGTGGTCGCCTCGGCCATCGTGGGCGACTCCGCCGACCGCACGCGCCGCCCGCTGGCCTACGGCTCCCTCTTCGTGTACCACGGCGCCGGGGTCGGACTCGCCACCCTCGCCGGCGCTTCGCTGCGCTCCCACTTCGAGACCTTCCAGCCCGTCTTCCTCATCTTCGCCGCGGTCTTCGCCGTGTGCGGGATCGTGTCGGTGCTGCTGCACCGCTGGGCCGAGCAGAGGCTGTGATGAAGCGCGCGGGCCCGGCTCGCTCCGAGCCGGGCCCGGTGACGGCGGACGGCGCGGGCGGACACGCGGGTCCGCCCCTACAACGGCGCGGGCGCGATGAATCGCGCCTCTACTTGGCCTTGTCCCGCCGCCACGCGAGGACCTCGAAGATGAGGCCGCGGATCCTGGCGGCGTCGTGGCAGATGCGCTGGTCGAACTGGTAGCCGCTGTCGATGTAGCGCATCGGGTGGAAGAGCGCGTAGTCGGAGTTGCGGCTGGTGACAATGATGTTGCCGCGGTCGAGTTTCAGACCCAGCGTGCCGTTGACGTTCGGCTGGGTCGCGGCGACGAAGGCGTCGAGCGCGCCCTTCAGCGGGTGGAACCACTCGCCGTGGTAGACCATGTGGGCCCACTGGTGCTCCACGATCTTCTTGAACTCGACCTCGTCCTTCGTGAGGGTGAGCTGCTCGAGGTCGCGGTGGGCCTTGAGGATGATCGCGGCGCCGGGGGCCTCGTAGATCTCACGGGACTTGAGGTTCATGATCCCATCTTCGATCATGTCGATGCGGCCGATCTCGTGCTTGCCGCCCAGGACGTTCAGCGCGGGGACGAGCTCGGCCAGGGGCATCCGCTCGCCGTTCAGGGCGACGGGCAGGCCGCCCTCGAAGGTGAGGGTGATGTCGGAGGGCGCCTGGGCGGCGTTGTCGCCCGACTTGAGCCACATCCAGACGTGGTCGGGCACCTCCATGTCGAGCTTGATTGCGCCGCTGGCGATGGAGCGGCACCACATCGTGCGGTCATCGCCGCCACGGATGAACTCGGTGACCGGCACGCCCCAGGCCGTGCAGATCTGCTCCTCCTCCTCGCGGGTGAGGTCGAAGTCGCGGACCGGCACCAGGACGCGCACGCCCGGGGCGAAGAGCGTGAAGACGTTGTGCATCCGGTACTGGTCGTTGCCCTTGCCGGTCGAGCCCTCGACGAGGGCGTCACAGCCGTGCTCCTGGGCGAGCGCGGCGACCTTCTGCGCGATGAGCTGGCGGGTCATCGACGTGGAGACCGGGTAGCCCAGGTAGTCGGAGTTCGCCTGGATGGCCTTGGCCATCCACTGCTCGGTGAACTCCTCCCGCGCGTCGATGAGGATCGGCTCGATGCCCAGCACCTTGGCCTTCTCGTTCCCGTTATCGATCTCTTCCTGCCCCTGGCCGACGTCGACCGTGATCGCCACGATCTCCTCGGCCTGGTACTTCCGGCGCAGCAGCTCCACGCACAACGACGAGTCCAGCCCGCCGGAGTACGCCAGCGCCGCCTTCCTGCACGGCTGAACCTCGGTGTCCTCGATCTTCTTCAGGGCCTCAGTTACAGACACTTGGCTCCCCTCCGTTGCTTCGCGCTCGCCAGATGGCGGACGGCCAGAACCTCGTCATCCCGAAGCGTCTCCACGTCCGACGCACGAACCGTCACGACCGCGATCGACTCGCCGAGAGCGTTGAAGACCTCGAGCACGTACCCCTCCTCGCCACCGGCAGGATGGGGTACCCGGTCAACGACCGTCGCGATGTCGCCGCGCCTCAGATTCCGCCCGTCGATGTCGCACTTCAGTGCTACCTGATCGTACAGGTCAGTGCCCACCCTCGCCCCACCTCCCTGGTCTGAGCGTCACAAAGTGCACGCTGCCGTCCGGATGCCACTGCAGCCAGACTGTCACTACCCTCAGCGCGTCTCCGCCTGGGCCAACAAGCTCCCCCTCCGCGCGCAGGAAGCCCCCGTACTCGTTCTCGCCATCGGGCGCGGCCTCGCACGTCGCCGCCAGTGGGCGGAGGGCCTGGAAAAGGTCTCCAGGATTGCCGGGCAGGAACCGGGCCTGTGCCAGGAACACGGAATTGTCGTTCCGCGGGCGGGGCACGAGAAGGTACCGCACGAGCTCGTCCCAAGGGATGAGTGCATCATCCGGTACCCGCACTGCTGCCCACCGCGCCGCTGAAGTCGTTCTCCCAGACTCCTACTCTCCTACGCTCCCCGCCGTTACGCGTTCATCGGGAAGACGCGGATGATCTGTCGGGTCTCCTCCGGGTGCTCGGCGATGAAGCGGATCTCGTCGGGCGTCAGCGGGAGCTGGTTGTGCGCGTTCACCGCCATGATCAGCTCGAGCATCTCCTGCTCGTCGAAGACCGGGATGTTGTGCTGCTCGCAGACATGCTTCATGCCGGCCCGGCCGCCGTACTCGCCCGTGGTGATGACGCGGCCGGTCGGGTGCTTCTCGCAGAAGTCGTCCTCGCCGCGACCCAGTTCCTCAGGCGAGTACAGCTCGTAGTTGTGGCGGTCCTTCAACACGCCGTCGGCGTGAATGCCCGATTCGTGGGCGAAGGCGTTGGCGCCGACGCCGACCTGGTTGATCGGAATCGGCACGCCGAAGGCATCGGCGACGTAGTTGCAGATCTTCCAGGACATCGTGAGGTCGATCGTGGGGTCCAGGAGGTTGCGCTCCCTCAGGCCGCGGGACTTGCGGATCGCGAGGATTACCGAGACCATGTCCGCATTCCCGGCGCGCTCGCCCATGCCGTTGACGGTCGTGTTGATGTAGGCGTCGACGCCCGCGTCAATGGCGCCCATGGCCCCCTCAATGGAGTTCGCCACGACGTACCCCAGGTCGTTGTGGCAGTGAAGCTCGACGGGAATCTGCACGGCCTGGGCCAGCCGATGGACGCTCTCGTAGATCGTGTGGGTCCGATCGTAGCCCAGCGTGTCGCAGTAGCGGATGCGATCGGCCCCGTGCTCCTTCGCGGCCACCGCGAAGCGCAGGAGGTAGTCCTCATCCGGGCCCTCATCGGTGCGGGAGGCATCCTCGGCGTTGACGCCCAGCATCTGGATGCCGGCCGCCTTGGCGGCGTCGACCGCGTCGGCCATCATGTGGATGATGTCCTCGCGGTCCATCCGGCCCTGGAACTTACCCTCCGTCATGATCCTGGAGGTGGAGACGGAGATGTTGAGATTCCGGATCCTCGTCTGCTGGACGGCTTTCTGCACGAGGTCGGTCTTGGCCGGCGTCCAACCCGAGAGGATCATGTCGCCGAACACGCCGCGCTCCGCGAGGGCGACGTTGCCGTTGATGTAGTTGATCTCGTGCTTGTAGGTCGGGAAGCCCATCTCGGACTGATGGATGCCCATCCGGCTCAAGTACCAGTTGACCATGGTCTTCTGGAACTTGGACAGGCTGATGCGAGACGTCTGCACCGCGTCGCGGTTGGTGACGTCCAGCAGGTAGATGGTCGGCCGACCGGTCTCAGTTTTCATCCGCGTCTGCTCCTCCGGTACGTTGGTCAAGGCCGTCCCGCGCCGCGGGCGGTCCCGGCCATGCGGTCGACGGCCTCCTCAAACCGGCCCGCTTCCCAGGAAGCACGGACGTGTTCGAGTCCCTCCGCGCGCCCGACGTCACTCGCGGCTCGGGAGGCGGCGATCTCCGACGCAAACCAACTGCGGATGCGGTTCTCGAGCGCCCACCGCAGGTCCTCCAGCGTACCGTTTCCGGCGTGCGGCGTCAAGTCCAAGCCGAGGGCGGCCGCCACGGACGCCTGACCGTCCACGGCGCGCCGGAGCAGGGGCCGATACGATTCGGCCACCCGCCTCCAGTCCCAGGGCACGAGCCCGCTCTCGGCCCTCAACGCTCCGGGGGCCCGGAAGGTTCGCTCGGGGGTCCCATCGGCGTTCTCATCGACCTGCCACTCATCGAAGAAGCCGTCGGAGTCGGTGTCCCGGTACTCTACGATCCCGTCTGCGCGTCGGTTGCGGTCGGCATCGATCCACAGCGTGCCTCGCTCCGCTCCGTACAGGTGCATTCGTCCGTCCACCGCGCTCGTGTAGAGCCTCTGCCCCCCGCTGTTGTCGGTGTCCAGCTCGTAGCGCTTGTTGAGCAGCCCGCACGCCGGCCCGCC
>VGFB01000268.1 GCA_016869015.1 Armatimonadota bacterium | reverse complement strand
TCAGCACCTTCCCCAGGCGTCGGAGCTCGCGGACGGTGGCTCCGGCAAGCGCGGCCCGCAGCTTCCGCGCCGAGCACTCCAGCACCGAGCCCCGCAGCACGTGAACCGACTCGATCCGGCGGCCGAGCAGGCGCGGCCGAAGGTCGCGGCGGATGGTCTCAACTTCGGGGAGCTCAGGCATGGCTCACGCGAGGCCCGTGCGCGGACAGCAAATGGGGCGCCGCCGATATGGCGACGCCCCGCTCAGCAGCTCGATCTCAGGGGGGATTACTGGCCGCCGCAACCGCCGCCGCCACAGCCGCCCGTCGACGGGCAGCCCGCAGGCGCGGGCGCCGTTGCCGCGGACTCGGCGGCCGTCGCGCCGCCGGCGATGTCGACCAGGTAGTGCTTGCCGGACTGCGGACAGGTCCAGTACTTGGCGCTGACCGCGTCGCCCTTGGTCAGGGCCGCAAGCTTCGCCTTCAGGCCGCAGGACTGCGCGCAGTCGGACTTAATGCGGAGCAGCAGCCCCTGGTCGCCGTTCACGACCTTCACGGCCGTGTGGGTCGAGCGCACATAGCGCACCGTGCCGGACACGGTCGCGACCTTATCGCAGTCCTTCAGCGCGCAGCTCGCGCCGTCGCAATCGGCGCACTCGGTCTTCGCGGGACACGAGGCCGAAGCGTTGGGGCAGCTCGAGCAGGACGAGGAAGCCGACGGGCAGTTGCCGGGACAGGGCGACGGGCAGCTCGCCTGGCCACAGCCCTCCTGCCCACACTTGCTGTACGCCACGCCTACGCTGAGGACCAGCAGCAGGCAAGTCAGAATCGCAGCAGCCTTCCGCATTACGGCACCTCCCTGGGGTAGGTTCCTCTGGATTCGGGACTGACGCGCTCTTGCGCGCCCCGTCGGTATCCGTATCAACGTTCGCCGTTCCCGCATTTGTTCCTCCCAATGCCGCTTTGCCCGATCACCTCCTGAGCTGTACTCAACGACCCGCCAGCGTGACCGCCGCCACGGCGCTGCGCTGCTCGCCCGAGGGCGAGGAGGCGCTGACCCGCACGAGGTAGCGGCCGCCGGGCGCCGCCGTACCGTCGCGGGACAGGCCCGTCCAGACGAGCCGCTGGAGCCCGGCCGCGGTCGGGCGATCCCAGAGCGGAACCGCCACCGAGCGGCCGGCGAGGTTGAGCACCTCGACCGTCACGCGCGCCGGGGTCGAGAGGCTGAAGGCGATCTCGGTCCCCGCGCGGAGCGGCACGGCTGCGACCCCGGTCACGGCGAGAGCCCCGTCTGCGCCACCGGTCGGGACCACCCCGCCCTGCAGTGGGTTGAAGTCAACCCGGCCCGCGGTGGGGTCGTCGAGCTTGTCGAAGATCTTCGCGTCGATGGTCGCTCGCACTGTGCTGTGGAAGTCGTTGCCCTCGGCCTTGATGTTCCCCGGCGTTCCATTGACGATGTAGATCGCATTGCTGGTGCGGAAGTCGTTGTTGCCGTCATCGGTGGTGGCCGCGTTGCCCAGGTTCCCCAGGCGGCAGAGCGCTGAGGAGTTCACGCGAACGGCCTCGGAGTTGTCACGGAAGAGGTTGTTGTAGGCGCTGACCGTGTTGCCCGAGCCGGCGATCAGGAGCCCGATGCCCGCGCGCGCGATCTGGTTGCCGTCCACCAGCGCGGTCGCTTCGTCGATCCAAATGGCGTGGTTCGCCACGGTCGCGCTGGTGCCGTTCGGGCGGATGCCGAAACGGTTGTGGCTGATGACGGAGTCATTGCCCGCGCCGTCGAGTCGGATCCCGATGGTCGTGTTGGGCGATTGGGGTGTGAAGTGGTTGGCGCCGCCCCCGCTCTCGCCGATGAACTGGCGACCGGCGCCGTTGCGCAGCCGGATGCAGGTCTCCATCGTGCGCTGGCCCGTGCCCGCGGCGTTGCTGCCGAAGTAGTTCCCGACGACGCGGTTGCCGATCGTGTTGTCGTCGGCGAACTCGATGCCGGTGGTTGCGGCCCCGAAAACGTTGCGCGACGCCGCGTTGTACCCGCCCACGGTGGTGTTCGTCGCGCCCCCGGCAATCTCGAGCGCGAGGATCTCGATCGGGATGGCGGTCGATCCGTCCACACCCAATCCCAGCAGATTCCCCGACACCCGATTGCCCTCCGCGTTCCCGAACACTTGGATGCCGAACTCGAGCCCGCCGATCACATTGCCGCGACCCTCGGCCGTGCCGCCGATCTGATTGCCGTCGGCGGGACCGCCCAGGCCGAAGACCGCGATGCCGAAGCCGCCGGCGCCCAGCGCCGCGGTGCCCGCCCGATTGACGCCGACGTGGTTCCCCCAGACGCGGCACCCGTCGCTCGCGTCGATGAAGACGCCGGTCGGGATCACCGAACCCCGGAAGATCACGTTGCGCCGCAGAGGCGCCGACCCGCCGACCAGGCAGTCGTCGGACTGCTCGAGGTGGAGGCCCTGCTCGCCGTTGGGCGCCCGCGTCGAACCGTTTCGGGCGACGCCCAGGTGGCACGACTGGATGGTGGTGCGCGGCGCGAACTGAGCATGGATGCCATCCCCGGGGAACGACTGGATGGCCAGGCCCCGGATCGTGCAGTCGGGGGCTGCGACGCGGAGGCCGGTCACGCCGGCCGGCGCGCCTGAGCCGTTGAGTGTGACGTCCGGCGCCCCGTCGCCGTCGATGTCGCCGCGGATCTCGGTACCGGGACCGGTCAGAGCGGGCAAGGGGCCCGTGGGGCTGATGCTCTTGCCGCTCATCCCGGCGCTGAAGAGGATCAGATCGGGGCCCGCGGCCGCGTTGGCGGCCAGGATGGCGTCATGCAGCGAGCCGGCCCCCGCGTTGGTGTTCTTCGTGACGGTGAACGTCGCCGCTTGGGCACCGGCGCCAAGCGCGAGGAGAACCAGGTACGCTCCCGAGCGGATCATGCTCTCACCCCCTGAATCACCCGGCGTACGTCCGTCGCCGGATTAGGGGCTAAACACCCGCGCGACGCGATGCGGTTCCGGCTTGGGGCCGTGAGGGCGCGCGAGGCAGGAAGTTGGCCGGACGAGTGGGCGGCGTGGGGCGGGCGGGACTACGCGCGGGTGAACTTCCCCTCGCTTCCGACGAGGCTCTGCTTCTCCAGCACGATCTGCTTCACGGGCTCGGCGACGGCCTGGCCGATGACCTGAGCCTCCGAGCCGTTCGCGCGACAGACGTCGACTACCGTGTCCGCCGTCTCAGCCGCGCAGATCACGCAGAAGCCGATCCCCATGTTGAACGTGAGGTACATCTCCGCGGGATCGACCTGGCCGAGGGCCTGAATGAGGCCGAAGATCGGGTGCGGGTCGGGCAGGTCGGTCAGCCGATAGCCGACCGGGGTGTCCAACCGCGTGACGTTGAGAAAGCCGTCGCCCGTGATGTTCGCCAGCCCCTTCACCGGCACGCCGGCCTCCAACAGCGCCATGACCTCGGGCACGTAGATATGCGTCGGCTCCAGCAGCTCCTCGCCCAGCGTGCGCCCCAGCTCCGCGATCTTCACCTCGAGTCGCAGCTTCGCGCCCTCCAGCAGCACCTTCCGCGCCAGCGAGAACCCGTTGCTGTGCAGCCCGCTGCTCCGCAGGCCCACCACCACATCCCCGGGCACGATGTCGCTGCCGAGGAGGATCTTCTCGATCTCGACGAGGCCCATCGCCGTGCCGACCAGATCGAAGCTCCGCCCGGGCCGCACGCCGCGGAGCATGTCGCGGATCTGGGCGATCTCCCCGCCGGGGATGCTGATCCGCGCCTGCCGCGCGCCCTCGTAGAGGCCCTTGCCGATCTCCTCGAGGAGGAACTCATCGGCCTCCTCGACCGAGAGGCAGTCCAACATGCAGATCGGCTCCGCGCCCACGCAGATGAGGTCGTTGACGTTCATCGCGATGCAGTCGATGCCGACCGTGTCGTACTTGTCCAGCATCTCCGCGATGAGGATCTTCGTGCCCACGCCGTCGGTGGAGACGGCCAGGCCCATCCCGTGGCCGATGTCCAGCACATTCGCGAAGTGCCCGATCGGCAGCACGGAGCGGCCGAGCGCCGGGCGGAATTCGGCGGTGCGACCCACCCACCCCAGCATCTTCCTCAGCGCGCGACCGCAGCGGTCGATATCGACACCGGCCTCGGCGTAAGTGGGGCTACTGTCCATCGCGCGCATACCTCCAGCGATGCCTTCCGTCCCCCTCGCCCCGGCGCGGGGACCGGCGGTGAGGGCCTACCCGACGATCTCCGCGACATCCCAGCAATCCGCGGCGCGGCGCTTCGCCTGGCCGTCCTGCCGGATGAGGATCGCGGGCACACCGGCCGCCTCGGCGCCGGCGATGTCGGCCTGCACGTTGTCGCCGACCATCCAGACGACCTCCGGTTGGCCGGCCTTCTCCAGCGCGAGGCGAAAGGCCTCCGGATGGGGCTTCTCGTAGTCGATGAGCGCGGAGGTGAGGACCGCCTCGAAGAGGTCAGCGATCCCGAGGCCGCAGACGATGTCCGCCAGCTCCGGCACATGGTTGGAGAGGATCAGGTGCCGCCACCCGCGCCCGCGCAACGCCGTGAGAGCCGGGCGCACGTCATCGAACAGCTCGTAGCTGGACGGGTCGATCACGACCTGTCTGGCGCGCCGCGCCAGCGGCACGGCGACATCCTCCGACAGCCCGACCGCCTTCCCCGCGCGCGCGAAGAGTCCCCCCACCTCTGCCCACCAGGCCTCCGGGTCCGAGAGCTCCGGGTGCGCGACGTCCGGCCGATGCCACGGGAAGCCGTCCCGGAAGTGGGGTCGCAGCTCATCCGACGTGACGCCGTGCCCGGCGAGCTGCTCGTCCAGAGCGACCATCAGCGCCGAGCGCCACAGGCCGTCGGCCCGACACAGCGTGCCGTCGAAGTCCCACAGGATCACCCGGCTGTCGGCGCCCATGCCCTCAGGCTACGCCGAATCGAGCAGCAGGTCAATGGGGGCGGAGGCTTCGGCAAGGGCAGGGGGCAAAGGAGGAGAACTTGGCCCGCCGGGCAACTACCCGGCGTTCGATCCCCTGGCACGGGAGGGTGAGCGGCATGAAGCACCTCAGCAGGCGGGAGTTCATTCACGGGTCCACGAAGGCCCTGGCGGGCACGGCGGTGGGTCTGACGGTTCTGGGGTCGCGCAAGTCCGCCTTCGCCGCGAACGATCAGATCGGCGTGGCGGTCATGGGCATCAACGGTCGCGGTCAGTCGCATATCGACGGGTTCTGCGGGATCGATGGCGCCCGGATCGTGGCGCTGGTCGACCCCGACACGCGCCTGTTCGAGCCGCGGAGCAAGCACGTCGAGGAGAAGCAGGGCGAGAAGCCCAAGTGCTATGCCGACATCCGCGAGGCGCTGACCGACCCGCAGGTGGATGTGGTCTCGATCGCCTCGTGCAACCACTGGCACGCGCTCGGGACGGTATGGGCCTGTCAAGCGGGGAAGGACGTGTACGTGGAGAAGCCGGCCTCCTGGAGCGTGTGGGAGGGCCGGAAGATGATCGAGGCGACGGGGAAGTACGGGCGGATCGTGCAGGTCGGCTGCCAGAGCCGCTCGTCGGGGCAAGTGCGCGACGGCATCGCGCGGATGCACGCGGGGCAGATCGGCCCGCTCTACATGGCCCGCGCCCTGTGCTACAAGCCGCGGGCCTCCATCGGCTTCGAAGAGCCCTCCGACCCGCCCGAGGGAGTCGACTTCAACCTGTGGCTCGGGCCCGCGCCCCAGCAACCCTTCCACGGCAACCTCGTCCACTACGACTGGCACTGGTTCTGGGACTTCGGCAACGGCGATCTCGGCAACCAGGGCGTCCACCAGATGGACATCGCTCTGTGGGGCCTGAATCGGGGGTTGCCGACCAAGGTCTTCGCGACGGGCGGCCGCTTCGGCTACGAGGATCAGGGCCAGACGCCCAACACGGAGATCTGCACCTACGAGTGGGAGGACGGGGTGCAGCTCGTGTTCGAGGTGCGCGGCCACTAC
>VGFB01000267.1 GCA_016869015.1 Armatimonadota bacterium | reverse complement strand
TGGAGTTGCGGAGTCCGGGAGCTGCGGAGCTGCGGGGAACAGTAGAGGGCCCGGGCGATCTCGACGCGGTCCAGGCGCCGTTCGCCGTCTCCCGAACTTCGCAACTCTGCGACTCCCGCCGTCATGCGCCTCTTCGACCGCCTGCTGCTCAGCGACCTCGTCGTCCCCTTCCTCATCGGCGTGTTCACCTTCGCGGTGATCCTGCTGGGGGACATCGCGCGGCAGATCGGCTCGACGCTCCTCAACGCGCGCACGCCGCCGGTGCTGGTCGCCCAGTACCTGTGGCTGCGCAGCCCTGGGGCCTTCGTGTGGGCGATGCCGGTGGGGACGCTGGTGGCCGTTTCGTTGGCGATGGCCCGGGCGACCCGTGAGGGCGAGGTCACGGCGATCCGCGCTGCCGGAGTGAGCTTGTTGCGGCTCTGCCTCCCGTTTGTGCTCGCCGGCGCGCTGGCGACGGTGGGCGCGTTTGCGCTCAATGAGTGGGTCGTGCCGGACGCCAACGATGCGGCCGGGCGGGTGATGGAGCAGATCCGCATGACCCAGCCCGTTCTGCGGGAGGAGCACAACCAGTTCTTCCGCGACCGGGAGGGACGCGTCTTCTACGTTCAGCACATGAACGCGGACACGAACTTCCTGGAGAACGTGGTGATCTGGAGCTTCGACCAGGACGGCCGCCTCCGTGAGATCACCCAGGCGCGCTACGCGGACCTGCAGGGGAGCGTCTGGTGGCTCCACGAGGGTCACAGCCAGGGCTTCAACGAGTGGGATCGGCCGGGTCCGCCGAAGCTGTTTGACACGCGGAGGATCGAGCTGTGGGCGGCCCTGCAGAACTACTACGCCGAGAAGCGCTCGGCCTTTGAGATGAGCGCCCGGGAGCTGCGGGACCAGGTGGCGGTGCTCGAATCGGCGGGGAAGAGCGCGCGGTCGCTGGAAGTGGAGCTGCAGTTCAAGTACTCCATACCCGCCGCCTGCTTCGTCTTCGCGCTCATCGGCGCCCCGCTGGCGTTTCGCTACGCCCGCTGGGGCGCCTTTGGCGGGCTGTTGGTCGCGATCCTGATCGTCTTCCTCTACAACGGGGTGCGTTCGTGGACGCTGGCTTTCGGGCTGGCCGGAACGCTGCATCCCGTGATGGCCGGCTGGCTGCAGAACGTGCTGTTCGCCGCGGTCGGGCTCGTGATGCTCTGGCGGGCTGAGAGGTGAGGACGGCCGGAGAAGGGCCGGTCGTCGGCGGACGCGGGGCTGAACCTGGGGACGGGTTGGGGCGTCGGTGCGTATGTAGCGGCTGAGACGGTGCGCGACGGAAGTTGCGGAGAAAGAGGCGAGGCATGAGAACTGCCAGCGGGCTAGCCATGATGGTGGCGGTGCTGCTGCTCCTGGGCGCCTGCGGAGGCGCCTTCAAGCTGTACATGGACCGGCAGTCGATGGTGGACGTCATCGGCGATTACGGCCAGACCCTCACCGCCCTGCCGGTCGCCTCGCCTCAGGCAGCGCACGCCTTTGCCTCGGCCGTTGAGGAGGCGCGCTCGGGCCGGTACGCGGAGGCGCGAGTCAGGCTCGCTGAGGGCCGTACGGCCGCCGCTCAGGGGGGCCCGGCCGCGATGCCGGGGATGCCGGGGGCGCCGGGGATTCCCGGCCTACCGGGTGTCGGGCAGCCCGATGGAGGCGCGCCCGTCTCCGACGCTGATGTGGAGAAGGCCCTCCGCGAGCTTCCCGACGACGCCCGTCCCTTCTTCGAGCAGCGACGAGAGCTGTTTCGACGGGCGCTGATGGTGAGCGCCGCGGCGCGGCAGGTCGCGCCGGAGAAGTGGGAGGCTCACCGTGCCAAGATCCTGGCGGCGGCTGCCGCCGGGGACGAGGCGAAGGTCGAGGCCTTGCTGCGAGAGGCTCGCCAGGATTTCGGGATGGGAGGCCCTGGAGCGGGCGGGTCGGGGCGGATGGGGCCCGGTGGCATGCCACGCGGCGGGGGCGGCGAGCGCGGCGGAATGCCGGGCTTGCCGGATGTTACCGGCGCCTCTCCCGACCAGCTCGCGGGCATGATCGCGCAGTCGCGTCAGATGTTGGCCGGGGCGAAGGCCGCCGGGCTGGACACCCGCGAGGTCGAGGGTCTGCTGAACCGCGCCGATGCCGAGCTCAGGGCGGGGAATGCACAGAAGGCGGCTGCCAGCCTGCGGCAGGCGTTCGACGTCGTGCGGCAGGCGATGGCCGGCGGCGGCGGGCGCCCCAGCGGCCCGCCACGCATGGCTCGCGGCGGACCGGGAGGCCCTCCGGGTGGCGGGGGCGGGCGCCGTCCGGGCGGGATGCCGGGCATGGCGATGCCCCCCGGCATGGCTGGCGGCCCGGGCATGGGGATGCCGCAGGGACCTGGGATGGCCGGCGGACCGGGCGGGGTGTTCCCCGACGTGTTTGGGCTCCTGGTGGGCAACATGCAGCGGGAGTCCGGCGTGCTGGCGGGCGTGCTGGAGGACCTCGAGAACGCCGGGCTCGCCCTGCGGGAGAAGAACCAGGAGCAGATGCGCGAGATACTCTCCGCCGCGTCCCAGAAGATCGCCGCCATCGGGAAGCGACGCAACGAACTGGAAGGCCGTCTGCGGCCGGGGCAGATCGCGCCCCCAGGGGAAGAGCCGCGCGCGGCCTGGCAAGGTCCTGGCGGCCGAGGGCCGGGCGGACGACGTCCCGGCGGGGAAAGTCCCGGCGGTCCCGGACCGGGCCCGGCCGTGCAGTGGCCGGGGGGCTTCCCGATACCGGGCTTGGGCTCCGGCGCCGGCTTCGACCTCAAGCGGATCTCCGAGGTGCTCGCGAAGGCGCTGGACGAGGCTCGGGGGATGCCGCAGGATGAGTATGAGAAGCAGAGGGATACCTTCGTACAGGGGCTGCTGGGCCGGCTGATGGCGGCCGTGATGGGGCAGCCGGACCTGATGGTCCCGCCGCCTGAGGGCGGGCGGCCTGACGTGTTGACGGGCCTGCCGCCCCTGGAGGTCCCGGCCGCGGAGCCCACCGAGCCCGAGGCCCGCACGCAGCTGGAGACGCAGGTCCGCGACCGACTTCGGTTGCTCCAGGAGCCGTACGCAGCGCTCGAGCGCGTCGGGGCCGACGTCGCGCCCGTTGCGGCGGAGCTGGTTCTCGCGCGCGAGGCCGTCAACGGGGGGCGGTTGACGGAGGCCGCCAACGCGACCAACACGGCGAACGACATGCTCTGGCAGCTGACCGAGACCCATCGCGGCGAGCTCGAGGGCCTCAAGGTCGAGATCGCCGCAGGCGGCTCGTAGGCCGCGATCGGTCATCGGGAGTTGCCGCCCTGCTTCGGGCTTGAGGCTCCGGAGCCCGGGTTCCCGACGCCATCCCGACGTGCCTCCCGGAACGCCCGACGAGGACCGTTGTCGCGCGGCGTGGAAAGCGCGCCGCATGACCCATTCCGCACCATGAAGGGGGCGGGGGAGTGCTCTGCCTGCTGGTGTGCTACATGACATGGGCCGCGCCGGGCGCGGCGGCCGAGGAGCTGAGGACCATCAAGACGCGCGACCTGAACACCCACTATGAGTTCAAGGGCTACGCGACACGCGAGGCGTGGGAGGCCTGGGCCGAGTACCTGCGGCGACACATCCTCGTGAGCACCGGCCTGTGGCCTCTGCCCGAGCGGTGCGAGCTGCGACCGGAGATCTTCGGGCGGATCGAGCGCGAGGGCTACTCGGTTGAGAAGGTCTACTTCTACAGCTATCCGGGCTTCCTGGTGACCGGCAATCTCTACCGGCCGCTGGGCAAGACGGGGCCGTTTCCGGCGGTCATCACGCCCCACGGGCATTGGGGGACAGGGCGCCTCGCGCACGAGGAGCTGGGTTCGGTGCCCGGCCGGTGCATCAACCTCGCGCGGCAGGGGTACGTGGTCTTCTCCTACGACATGGTCGGCTATAACGACTCGAAGCCGGTGAGCCACGGCTTTGGCGGGCAGCGGGAGGCGCTCTGGGGCCAGAGCCTCATGGGCCTGCAGCTCTGGAACAGCTTCCGCGCGATGGACTTCATCCTGAGCTTGCCGGAGGTCGATCCGGCCCGCGTCGGTTGCACGGGCGAGTCGGGGGGCGGAACGCAGACCTTCATGCTGATGGGGGTCGAGCCGAGGCTCACGGCGGCCGTGCCTGCGGTGATGGTGTCGGCGTACATGCAGGGCGGGTGCCTCTGCGAGAACTCGCCGAACCTGCGGGTCGATACGTTCAACACGGAGATCGCGGCGCTCATGGCCCCGCGTCCGCTGCTCCTCATCTCCGCGACCGGCGACTGGACCAGCCACACCCCGGAGGAGGAGTACCCCGACGTCAGGAGCGTCTACGCCCTGTACAACGCAGAGGCGAAGACCGAGTGCGCGCACATCGACGCGCCGCACAACTACAACCTCGCCAGCCGCGAGGCGATGTACGCTTTCTTCGGCCGGTGGCTGCTCGGCGAGACGGACGCCGACGCTCTGAAGGAGCAGCCCTTCGAGCCCGAGACGAACGATGCCCTGCTGGTTTTCGCGGATCGCGAGCTGCCGGAGGACGCGTGGACCGCGGCGGAGCTGACACAGCACCTCATCGAGGCCTCGGAGGCTCAGTTGGAGGCGCATCGGCCGAAGGACGCCAGGTCGCTGAAGGCCTTCCGCGAGGTCTACGGCTCGGCCCTGGCGCATTCCCTGAACCTCCTGCCGGCGGAGCGCATGGCGACGCACGAGGTCGACCAGGTGGTGCTGACGATCGAGCCGTACTACATCGAGCGGTTCACGCTGGCGGGCGCGGACGCCGACCTGCGCATTCCGGCGACCTTGGTGGCCCCGGTGGAACCCAAGGCGAAGACGCCCACGGTGGTGATTGCGGGCGACAGCCCTCGGGACGGACTGCTCGATGAGACGGGGCACGCGCCTGGGGCGCTGGTGAGGGCGCTGGTGGACAGCGGGCGACAGGTGCTGCTCATCGACCCGTTCCTCGTGGGCGAGAACCAACTCGCCTCCGACTCGGACCGGCGGCCGGAGGAGAAGTTCTTCGATGTCTACAACCGCTCCGACCTGGCGCTGCGGGTGCGGGACATCGTGGCGGCGCTGCTTTACGCGCCGAGTCGAGCAGGCGGAGGCGCCATCAGTCTGGTGGGGCAGGGCGAGGCCGGACTGTGGTGCCTGCTGGCCTCCGGAGCCGGGGTCAAGGTGCAGGCGGTCGCAGCGGACATGGCGGGCTTCGACGCAACCTCGGACGATGCGTACCTGAAGCGCCTCTACACGCCCCAGCTGCGCCGCGCCGGCGACCTTCGGACCGCCGCGGCGCTCTGGGCGCCGAGCCGGTTGCTGATCCACAACACGGGGCCCGCCGCGAGCGCCGAGTTCGCCTCGGACGCGTACAAGGCGGCCGACACGCCGCGCAGGCTCCGAGCGCAGGCCGAGCCCGCGAGCCTCGATCAGATCGTGGACTGGATCACCGAGGGGTAACGCGGCCATGACCTCCCGCGAGCGCATCGGCCGGGCCCTGGACCACCAAGAGCCTGACCGTGTACCCATCCAAGACTCCCCCTGGACGCACACGGTCGCTCGCTGGCACCGCGAGGGGCTGCCCGCGGATCAGTCACCCGCCTCCTACTTCGGCTATGAGTTCGCCCATCAGGGGCCGGACATCTCGCTGCAGGTCCCCGAGGAGACTCTGGAGGAGGGTGAAGGTTGGCGCATCGCCCGCAGCGCCCTCGGCGCAGTCCAGAAGACCTTCACCGACCACGAGTCGATCCCACAGATGCTCGAGTTCGCCATCAACTCGCCCGAGCAGTGGGAGGAGCACAAGCACCGCCTCGCCTGGAACGACGCGCGCGTGGACTGGGACAGCGCACTGGCCCTGAATCGCGCGCTGCGGCAGGGCGAGCTGTTCGTGTGCTACTTCGCCCATATCGGCTACGACTGGTTGCAGCGCATCATCGGCGCCGAGACGATGCTGGTCGCCCTCGCCCAGGACCGCGCGTGGGTGCGC
>VGFB01000266.1 GCA_016869015.1 Armatimonadota bacterium | reverse complement strand
TTCACCGTCGGGGGGCGCTCAGTGCTGAACAGCGTGATCTTCATGCACCCGACCTGGAAGGACCGGATCGGGCATGTGTTTGCGCGCTTCCCCGTGAGGCTGCCCGCAGCCGACGCACCGTTGCCCGACGAGGAGTACGAGGAGTTCCTCCCGCGCGGCTACCGCGGCGACATCGTGGAGGCGAAGCTCGTGCCGGCGCCGGCGACGCCCGGCGCCACGCCCCCGCAGGACGTCGACCTCGTCGCGATGGCGCGCTGGGCGATGCAGTACCTCATCCACAACCCGAGCAAGGAGCGAGGCTTCGAGACGCGCTTTGGGATCATGCCGCTGCGCTGCCCGCCCTGCCCGCGCCTGAACGAGTTCGACCCGGTCGCCGTGGGCGACACCGAGAACCGCATGGACTGGGAGTGGATCTTCATGCGGGAGATCAGCGGGAGCGACGAGGGTCGCGAGATCGAAGCGGCGATCTGGCAGCGCATCCTGGGGTACGTGCGGGACGACGGGTTGAGTTGGTGCCGGCCATACTGCCTGTTCAACTTCGAGGCGGCCGAGTGCGCGATGAACTGGACGACCGGCGAGACGCTCGTCAGCCTCGTCGAGCGCCATCGGCGCTCCGGCGATGAGGAGCAGATCCGGCTGGCCAAGAAGCTCGTCGACGGCCTTCGGAGCCTCGCCACGTGGGACACCGGCCGCGCGTACTACGAAGGCGGCCTCGACGGGTGGCTGGACGGCAAGTTCCTCGGCACGAGCATCCAGCAGCAGTACCCCAGCATCCTCGAGCCCATCGTGCGGTACTGGGAGGCCACCCAGGATCCCGAGGCGCTGGAGTTCGCCATCGCCTTCGCCGACGGACAGGTGGCCGGGCTGCAGACGACGGCGGGCGCGAACCGCATCAACGCCGACGGGACCTTCACGGGCTGGAACTCGCACCTGCACATGCGCCCGGTGCTGGGCGTCGCACACCTGGGGGCGCTGCTGAAGGAACCCCGGTACCTCGACTGGAGCCGCCGCACCTACGAGCACCTCCGCTCGATGGGCACGGACTGGGGCTGGTTCCCGGAGTCGCCGAACCCGCACCATCCGTTCAGCGAGACGTGCAATACGGCCGACATGACCGACGTCGCCCTCTGGCTCGCCCGCGCAGGCCACACCGAGTACTGGGACCACGTCGAGCGCTACGTGCGCAACTACACGGTTCAGGCCCAGTGGTTCGTGACCCCCGAGTACGAGGCGCTCTACCGCGACATCCATCGGGACAACCCGGCCGGCGCCGAGGAGGGCCTGGAGCTCATGCGCGCCTTCAGCGGCGGCATCCACGCCTGCCTCAGCCCCAACGGGATGGCGTGGGCCAAGAGCCCCGACGGCATGAACGGCATGGGTTGCTGCCCGCCCGAGGGGATGCGGACCATCTACACCGCCTGGAGCAACACTGTCCTCGAGACCGAGCGCG
This sequence comes from Armatimonadota bacterium, assembly GCA_016869015.1. GTDB lineage: Bacteria > Armatimonadota > Zipacnadia > Zipacnadales > VGFC01 > VGFC01. The sequence goes on along the minus strand of VGFB01000266.1, from coordinate 4,543 downwards.
GCGTCGAGGTGAACCTCGCCTTCAACCGCGACCACCCGGCCGCGCGCGTGATCTCGTTCCTCCCCCACGAGGGCCGCCTCACCGTCATCGCGAGGAAGCGCGCCAACTACCTCCTCCGCCCGCCGAGTTGGACACCTCGCGGCGAGGTCAAGACGTACCTCGACGGCGAGCCCATCCCAGCCGCCTGGAAGGGCGACCACGTCCTCTTCGCCCGGGCGAAGCCCGGCCAGGAACTCACGATCACCTACCCCCTCGTGGACGTCACCCAGGTCCTCCACGTCGCCGACCACGACTACACCTACCGCTGGCTCGGCAACACCGTCCTTTCCGTCGAGCCCAAGAACGAATGGCTGCCGATCTTCGCGGAAGTGCCGCGCAAGCTGCCGAAGCTGCGCTGACCGACTCGACTGGTGTTGGAGGCCGAACATGAGCATGCCGATGTCGTGTCTGATCGCGATGGTCCTGCTCGCGGGCGCTGTGGCCGCCGCGCCGTGGGAGCCGGAGGAGTATCCGATCAGCTACTGGTATGGGCCGCCGGTGGAGGCCAACACGCGGGAGACCTGGCAGACCGTGAGGGACTGCAACTTCACCGTCTGCGGCCCGGCGGGCGGGTACAGCGTCGAGGAGAACCGGAAGATGCTCGATCTCTGCCGAGAGGTCGGCCTCCGGGCACTGGTGGTGGACGGGCGGATCGCGTGGCAGATGACGGCCGGCGATCGGTGGCGGGAGACGATCGGGAAGGTCATCGCCGACTACGAGCAGCATCCGGCGCTCTACGGCTACTACCTGCAGGATGAGCCGGGCTACGAGCTATTCCAGGCGCTGGGGGAGGTCAGCCGGGAGTTCGAAGCCCAGGACCCGGCGCACCTCCCGTACATCAACCTGTTCCCCACCTACGCCAGCGTGCAGCAGCTCGGGACGCCCACCTACGCGGACCACCTGGACAAGTACCTGTCCATCGTGCAGCCCCGGGTGCTGAGCTACGACCACTACTGCCTGATGAAGGATGGCACAGACCGCAAGGACTACTTCGAGAACCTGGAGCTGATCCGCGAGTACGGCCTGCGGTACGGCACGCCGCCGTGGAACATCATCCTGTCGCTCCCCCACCTGGGCTACCGCGACCCGACCGCCGACGAGATGCGCTGGCAGGTGTACACCTCGCTGGCGTACGGCATGAAAGGGTTGATGTACTTCACGTACTGGACGCACCCCGACTGGGAGGCAGCCGCCGAGATCGGCATTGTCGACGCCCAGGGCAAGCCGGCGCGGCTCTACCCGATCATCCAGGCACTGAACGCCGAGACCCGTACGCTGGGGAAGACGCTGCTCGGCCTGACCTCCACAGGCGTGTACCACACGGGCGACACTCCGCAAGGGTGTCGACGCCTGGGGCGAGACGAGATCGTGCAACTGCCCGACGACGTGCCACTGGTGCTGGGGTTGCTTCAGGACGCTGCGGGGGGGCAGCACGCGATGGTCGTGAATCGCAGCCACCGCGACCCGGCGGACTTCGACGTGACCCTCAAGCCCCACGTGACGGGCGTCTTCGAGGTCTCGGCGCAGGACGGCCCGGAGCGCGAGCTGCCGATGGAGGATGGGCAGGTGACGCTGACGCTGGAGCCCGGCGGCGGGAGGCTGCTGCGGCTGCAGACCGAGTTCCGTTACGCGGAGCCCCCGAAGCCCGTGACCGCCATCGACTTCGGGTTCGACACGGCCGGCGACCTTGAAGGCTGGGGCGGGCTCAACTCCCTCGCGGAGCCGACCGTGGCCGACGGAGTTCTGACACTGACCTTCACGGGGAGCGACCCGTTCCTCACGCGGACCTTCCTCCGCATCGAGCCGGACCGGTACTCGGCGGTGAGGGTTCGCATGAAGCTGGCTGGCGGCGGCCCCGAGGGACAGTTGTTCTGGACCACTGCCGACGAGCCGGGCTTCGCAGACGACAAGTACCTGAACTTCCCGATCACCGCCGATGGGGAGTGGCACGAGTACGCCATTCCCGTGGGCGGCCATGCAAAGTGGAAGGGGCAGGCGATTCGGGCCATTCGCCTCGATCCGGCTGCCGGCGCGGCGCCGGTGGGGTCGAAGGTTGAGATCGACCGGATCGCCGGCGAATGACGGGAGGGGCTCAACGGACGAATAACCGTGTGGTATGACTCGATTGAGGGGTATAAGGACGGGAAAGGGCATCTGGTCCCTTGCCTTGAGGCGCACAAGGCGCCCGATCCGGTCGTCATCGCACTCGGGATCAACGATCTGAAGCAGCGATCGTCGTCGTCGGCGCACGTGCGGGCGGTTCTTGGGTAGGCGAAACGGAGGGAGTACGGGATGCCGGAGCGCTATCGGGCGCCCCTGCGCGACATCGAGGCCCTCGTCGCGGGGGAAGGGAAGCCGCGCGAGAAGTTGGCGAAGGTGGTTGAGACGGTCCGCCAGGTCGACCCGAGGCACTCGTGGGTGGGCCTCTACTACCTCCGTGGGGAAGTGCTGGAGCTAGGGCCCTTCTCCGGCATCCCCACGGTCCACACCCGCATCCCGGTCGGCAAGGGCGTCTGTGGAACGGCCGTGCAGACGCGGCAGAACCAGATCGTCGAGGATGTCCGGCAGTGCCGCAACTACCTTTGCTGCAGCGAGGCCGTCCGGTCGGAGATCGTGGTCCTCATCTGGCGCAACCACGAGATCCTGGGGGTCATCGACGTGGACTCCGATGACGTCGGCACGTTCGGGTTCACCGACGAGCAGGAGCTGGACAAGGTCGCCAAACTCATCTCGCCCGTCGTGTTCGAGGCGGTGTAGAGCCCGGCAGGCCCCTCATCGCCGTCCGAGCCACTCCCGCAGGTCGATGCGGACGTAGGGCTGCGACCAGGCCGGGTCGGTGAGCGATGCATTCGCGACCCACATGACCCGGTCGGTGGCGTTGAAGACGGCGCTGTGCAGGTTGCCCCCGCCGGCGACCGGCGGGCTCTGCAGCATGGCCCGCGCCACCCGCTCGTCGATCCGCCCGTAGTACTCCTCCGAGATCCAGTGCCCCAGAGCCGCGTACCGCTGCCAGGTATCCAGGAAGGGTACCGCCGTCCTCACAACGGGGACCTTGATCCCCGTGATCCCGGCGCGAGAGGCGATGCTCTCCTGCAGGGAGGGGGTGATCGGGTGGTTCGTCCGGCGGATGGCGTTGGGGATCGGGTACGACATCGGCGGGATGAGCTCCGCGGGATCGCTCGGACGATAGACGACGCGCTCCTTCGCGTCGACCTCAATCGCCAGCGCATCCTGCGCGTCGCCATCGGCGATCATGAAGTTCCATCCCGTGGTGCCGGGGTAGGTCTTCACGAACTGCTCGACTTCCCCGAGGTCGCGGCAGCTGTCGAGGATCCGACGGCAGGCCAGGAAGAGCGGCATCCCGTCGAGGGTCTCGTCGGCGGTGCTGGAGGTCATCTCGCCGAAGGTGATCCCCTCGGCGTTCATCCCCGTGACCCCGCCGATGCAGCCCGCCCACGCCAGCAACGCGAAGGGGACGCCGTCCTCGGGCTCGGCGATCAGGAGCGTCGCGAACTCCTGGATGCCTGTGCCGGTGGTCCAGTCCAGGTTCCGGCCGTGGTAGACCTTCCCCTCGACCGTCGCCGGCCCAAAGGCGACGAAGTTGGAGCAGAGCGACTCCTGTTTGCGCTGCCGCCCGTCGGTAACCTCGCCCCACTCCTTGCCGAAATGCACCATATCAGCGTGAGTGTGCAGCAGCAGGACCTGGCCGTAGGGGACACCCGCGCCCTCCGCAATGCCGCGCATCTCCTCGATGTACTCGGGCGGGATGTGCTTGGCCATCGCCTCGGCGCAGCGCCGCTGGTAGTCCAGCGGGTAGCCCCAGTCGTCCCGGACCTTCGCCTCCATGTACCGCTGGATGCCGCCCCGGATCTCCTCGGCCAGCGCCTCCCCTTGCTGCCGGCCCATCTCGCGGTGGGAGCCCCAGACGTGCAGCACGCGGAGCCCATCCACGAGGGACAGGTGCTCGCCGAGCCTCTGAACGGTGGGCTGTGGGTCGGGCTGGGAGACCAGAGAGAGCCGCAGAGGTGGCGGCGCGTACGCGGCTGCCGGAGCCGCGCGGAAGCTGAGACAGCAAGTCAGCAGGGCAGTGAGGCCCACCACGAACGCCAGCAGCACGGCGGTCAGAGCGCGCTGCATCAGGTGACTCCCGTTCCGGGGTTCGCGACGTCGCGCGCCCATTATAGGAGTCGCCCGGCCGTGGCGTCAATCGCGCCCCGGGGTCGATCGGTTGGCGGGAGGAGGGCCCCGGCGCGGCGGTGTTGAAGAGCGCAGCATGGCCTTGGGGGAATTTGGCTATCGGGAGGTGTCCATCGTGAGACCCGCAGTCCTGGTTGTCGCGCTGATCGCGCTGTCGCTGGCTCTTGCGTCGTGCTCCGTCAAGACGAGCTTCAAGGCGGGGGACACGTCGTCCACCGACGACACGGGGGGATCGGCCGACGCCGGGAAGGACGGCGGCAAGGAGGCCGCGTCGGGACCGTCGGTGGTCGCGATGCGGGTCGGGGAC
>VGFB01000265.1 GCA_016869015.1 Armatimonadota bacterium | reverse complement strand
TTGGTTCCGGTGCCTCCGCGCGACCTGGCGGCGCTGACCCGCTTGCCCGAGAAGCCTCCCGGCGTGGCGAACGTCGCCGGGCGACCGGAGACCCGCCTGACGGCCAGGGCCCGTCATCGCGATCCCTACACTGCGGCTTGGATCGACGACCAGCCGGCCGAGTCCGGCCGCGCGCTGATCGACGGTGACCCCCGCACCGGGCTCCGATCCTCAGCGGAGTGGTACTCGGCCAAGGAGTTGACCGTCGAGCTGGACCTCGGCGCCGCGTGGCAGGTGGACCGCGTGGTCGTGTGGTCCGCGGGGCACGCCGAGGGCGTGCGGTCGTATGTGAACGCCTTCTCGACGTGGGCCCAGGCCGGACCCGGCGCGGCGTGGACGCCCTGGGGCGACACCTGGTGTCCCGTCCTCCCGGCCGAGCGCGCTGGATCGGAGTACCCGATCGTCTCGCCGCCCCTCGGGCGTCCCGCGCGATCGCTGCGCCTCATGCTGACCGGCGTGGCGCAGAGCGCCGACGTGATGGAGATCGGCGAGATTGAGGTCTGGGCCTCGCCGCTCGCAGAGCCCGTCGCCGCGCCGGTCCTGCGCGTCGCGCGCCCCGTTCCCGCCGTCGAGCCCGAGCCCCTCGCCGACCTTGCGCCGGCTCTCGACTGGATCACCCGCGACCGCCTCCGCGGGCTGTACACGTATGTCGGCAAGTGGCAGGACGCCGGCCTGCTCGACCGGGCAGCCGCGGCCGGGTTCAACGCGCTGATCGTACACACGATGGGCGTCTCCCACTCGGAGGCCGGCTGGCCGCCGGAGGTGGCCGAGTGGGTCCGCGTCGAACGCGAGCGCGGTGTCCGTGTGATCTTCAGTTGGCCCTTCGGCAGCGATGAGCGCTACGGCAACACGCAGTTCGGCGCCTATCACCCCGGCAACGCGGACAGCTGGACTCACACTCCCTGCCCGCTTGCCGAGGAGTACTGGCAGCGTGTGGTCGCCGACCGCGCGCTGATTGCGGCTCGCGCCGGCCTCACCGCTCTGGTCGTCGACATGGAGATGTACGCGGCGGACTCGACCCGCTATGGGGGGCCGTGCTGCTGTGACCGCTGCTTCGCGCGCTTCGTCGCGGGACACCTCGAAGGGGTGCAGCCCGCCGACGTGGCGCCGGCGGAGCGCAGCGCCTGGATCGCCGGCAACGAGCTCGCCGCCGACTACGCCCGCGCGCAGGAGCTGGCCGTTGAGGCCCTTCTCCGGCGCATCGAGGAGGCCGTGCACGCTGTGAACCCGCAGTTCCTCCTTGGCAACCTCCTCGACCCCGAGTCCCTGCCCGGCCTCGCGCGCGGCTTCGGGACGCCTACGACGCCGGCCCTGATCTTCTCCGAGCTGGAGTATCCGGGCGACCTCTCGAGGACCGCCGAGCGCGCTCAGGGCCTGCGGGAACGCGGGTACCCGGCGCTCTACGTCCCCGGCTTCTCCCTCGGCGCCGTGACGCCGCCGCAGCTCCCCGACCTCGTGGCACAGGCCGCGCCCCTCACGGCGGGCTACTGGCTCTGGAGCGCCGCGGCGTTTGACGCGGACGTGCCGCCCGTCTACCGTCATCCCGCCGAGTTCACCCACGAAGACTACTGGCGGGCCTTCACCGCCGCCAACGCGCGCCTGGCACCCGAGGGGCGGGAGGTGCAGCCGTGAGGGCCGCCCGCTTGCACGGCCCCCGAGACGTTCGCCTCGATGAGGTCCCGGTTCCGGAGCCCTCGCCGGGGGAAGTCCTTGTGCGCGTCCGCGCGGTGTCGATCTGCGCCTCGGATGTGCGGATGTACTGGGACGGCCACGCCGGCGGCGTGCCGCTCGAGGCGCCGATCAGTCAGGGCCACGAGTTCGCCGGCGAGATCACCGCCCTCGGCCCGGGCGTCGAGCGCCCGCCGGTCGGCGCGCGGGTCGCGGTGGAGCCGAGCTGGCACTGCGGCGCGTGCGACATGTGCGAGAGCGGAGGCGAGCACCTCTGCCGGAACATCCGCTTCCCCAGCTTCCCGCCCCAGACGGGCGCGCTGGCCGAGTACATCGCTTGCCCCGCCCACGCGCTCCACCCGATCCCCGACTCCATCGGGGATGTGGAGGGCGCGCTCCTGGAGCCCCTGGGCGTCGCCATTCACGCCGTGCATCTCGCGCGCGTTGCGGCAGGTTGCTCCATCGCCGTCCTCGGCGCGGGGGCCATCGGCGCGTGTATCCTCGCCTACCTGCGGGCCCTCGGGCACGAGCGCCTCGCGCTCGCCGAGCCCGTCCCCGGCCGCCGCGAGTGGGCCGCCCGCTTCACGTCGCAGCCCCCGGTGGCGAGCGCCGAGGAGTGGCTCGCCTCCGGCCATGAAGCCGACCTCGTCCTCGAGTGCGCCGGGGAGAACGCCGCCATCGAGGATGCGCTGCACCTCGCGAAGCCCGCCGGCACGGTGGTCGTCGTGGGCATCCCTCACCCCGAGCGCATCTCGCTGGACGCCAACCTCCCGCGGCGAAAGGAGCTGACGGTCATCTTCTCTCGCCGCTCGCGCGCCACGCTGCCGACGGCGGTGGCGCTGGTTGCCGCTGGTCGCCTCGACCTCGCCGCCCTTCCGGTCCGCCGGTTCGCCCTCGAGCAAGCCGCTGAAGCCATCGAGGCCACCGCCTCCCGCCCCGGCGACATGCTCCGCGCGGTGGTGTTGCCATGATCGCGCTCGCGTTGTCGATTGTGCTCCACTCCGTCGGAGGCCAACCCATGAACCATCAGGTGCTCTGCGAGGACGCCGGCGCCGGCGGCTACGAAGCCTTCCCCGATGTCTGCCGCTGCGCGAACGGCGATCTGCTGTGCGTCTTCTACGCGGGCTATGACCACATCGCGCTGCCCAGCGCGACGCTGCCCAACGGCGCGCGGATCTGCGCGGTGCGCTCGGGGAATGACGGGAAGTCGTGGCAGCCCGCCGAGATCATCGCCGACACGCCGTGGGATGACCGCGACCCCTCGATCCTGTGCCAACGCGACGGGACGCTGCTGTGCAACTGGTTCACCTACTACGGCAACCCTCAGGATGCCAGGCCCGATGGGGGCGCCCGGTACAAGGAACTCTGGCTCTCCGGCTCGCGGGATCACGGGCAGACGTGGTCCGAGCCCTACCGCATCCCGAACCTCGCGAACGCCTGCTACGGCTGCTCGTCGCCGATCATCGAGCTGCAGGACGGCACGCTGCTCTGGCCGATCTACCGCGAGTACCAGAACCCGCTGCGCTGCTGGTCGGCGGTGATCCGCTCCACCGACGGCGGCATGACCTGGACCGACCCCGCGTGGATCGACGAGGCCAACGACGACAACGACGAGCCCGCCCTCATCGAATTCCCCGACGGCCGCATCCTCTGCGTCATGCGCAACAACGCGGGGGACAGCATGTGGTGGAGCGAGTCCACCGACGGCGGCCTGACCTGGGCCCCATCCCAAAAGATCGGCTTCTCCGGGCACGCACCCTACCTCTACCGCACCGCCGAGGGCGTTCTCCTGCTTGGCCACCGAGAGCCGAACACCTCACTACACTACAGCCTCGACGACGGCCGCACCTGGAGTGAGAACGTGCCCCTCGACGACTGCCTCGGCGCCTACCCCAGCATGACCGCCCTGCACGATGGCACAGTCCTCTGCGTCTACTATGAAGAGGGCCCGGGTTCGTCCATCCGCGCGCAGCGCCTGCGGGTCACGCGAGACGGCGTGCAGAGCATCGGCTGGGACTGACGCGGCAGCCGCCCTCCCACGTCGTTCCACATCTCCCCAAGTCGAGTTCCCGGTCGGTCAACGGCAACAGCCTGACCGTTACCCTCCATATAGAACGTATGTTCTAGCCATTCTAGAACAGACGTTCTACATGGAGGGTAGACGCACCCCCTTCCCCCTGTGCGCCCCCCAAGTTCCTCCTCGGGAAGTCCGGAACGAAGTGGGAGAGAGGTTGCCAGCGCTGGAGATATCGAACATATGTTCTAGCGCCGAAACAGGGATGGCCCGTGCGGGCGCGTAGAGGTGCCTACCGCGCGACGCGGGGGACGAAGTGGGGCCAAGGGTGCCGGACGAGGGAAAGAGGGACGTAGAATCGATCTACGGAGCATCCGGCGCCTGACCGGGCTTAAGAAGGGCCGGTACAGACGAGCCTTCGTCACCGGCTCGCGGAGGGCGGATTCGTGCCCCCGGCGCTCTTCTTTCGGGAAGGGACGGCGACGGCACGGCAACGGCGCGAGGCCGAGGTAGAACGGCAACGTCCACCACGAAGACGCAAAGAGCACGAAGAGGCACGAAGACGGTAAGGAAGCGGAACGGCGACGCGCCGCCGGGGAGAGCCGCGGGGACGAACGGCTACGGCAGCCGGAGGAGGAGGGTGGTGAGGGAGACAAGTACGGCGAGGGCTGAGTTGAGGATGACCGGGAGCCAGAAGAGGCCGCGGCAGATTCCGCCGGCGGGCGCGAGGAGGGCGTGGTAGACGACGACCGCTACGACCGCGCCGACCATCGACCACAGCGGCCCAAAGAACCCCAACACCACCCACGGGCCCGCGAGACAGGCGGCCAGGATGAGGAGCCCGGTGTACTCCCAGAGGCGCTCGATAGTCGGCGGCGTGGTCCGGTTGTCGGTCATGAGAAGGCGTCGGGACTGGAGTTCCGGCCTACGCCAGGATGATTCGGAGAGAGGCGGATGGAGTCCTTCAGGGCGGGGAGGAGGAAGAGGGTCCGGGCGGCGAAGGGCAAGGCTCTTGGCCTGAGAGCGTGTATGAGAAGGCCACCGCCAACCGGGGACGGTCCATGCGCCTCGCTGACGACGTCGGGACTGGAGTCCTGACCTACGCGAGGCCTGGGCAGTTCCCACGGCCCGCCTCGGGTTTAAGGAGGGGCTCTCACTGCCCTGGAGGACATGATGATGGGTGCTCCCGCTCTACTGGCGGCGTTGAGCGTTGCGGCGGCGGACGGGCCGGCCATCACGAGGGTGTGCGCGTCTCCCGAGCTGCTGCGCGTGGAGACGGTCGGAGTGGAGGGGCCGGCGCGGCTGGTCGAGCTGCGGCCGTATCAGAGCCCGGAGGCGGTTGCGGCGGCGCCGGTGGTCTGGGAGGGGAGGGTTGAGAGAAGGCCGATTGAGCTCCCCCGGTTCGAGGGGGAACGGGATCGGCTGTACAGCAAGTTCGTGATCGTGAAGGGGGAGCGGGGACTTCGGGGGCAGTCCCCGGCGCACTACGTGGATGATCTGAGCGGGCTGCCGGCATGGGACTTCGAGATGCCCCGGCCGGAGAGCATCAAGGGCGTGACCTGTCCGGTGGACATCCCCGACCTGATCGCGCTGGGCGTGAAGCACGTCGACACGAACGTCATGCTGCCGGCCGTGGTGGACCGGCACAACCCGAACCCCGAGGAGACGTGGGAGGTCGACGGACAGCGGATCGGTATCAACCTGGGCTACATCCGGTCACTGGACGCGCAGATCAAGGCGATGACCGACGCGGGGATCAACGTCACCCTGATCACGCTCAACGGCGTGCCGACCCAACCCGACCCGGACAACCCCTTCATCAACCCGCGCACCGACCTCGCCCGGGCGCCGAACCACCTGGGAGCGTTCAACCTCACCGACGAGCGCGGGCTGGTGCACTACCGCGCGACGATGGAGTACCTCGCGCACCGGTACTCGGACCCCTCGGGCGAGCACGGGTGGGTGTCGGGGTATGTGGTGGGCAACGAGATCCAGTCGCACTGGGCGTGGCACAACCTGGGGGAAGCGACGACCGAGGAGCTGGTCGCCGACTACGCTCCGGCGCTGCGCGTGGCGTGGCTGGCGGCGCGCCGGTACCACGCGGGTGTGCGGGTCTACGTGTCGCTGGAGCACAACTGGGCCATGCGGGGGGAGGCCGACGGGCGGCACGCCTGCGCGGGCCGGGAGGTTCTGGAGCGGCTCAACGCCCTGGTGAAAGCCGAGGGCGACTTCCCCTGGGACGTGGCGTTTCACCCCTACCCGGAGAACCTCTTCGAGC
>VGFB01000264.1 GCA_016869015.1 Armatimonadota bacterium | reverse complement strand
TCCGTCCCCGGGGCGCTGGCCGCCGGGCTGGCCCTGCTGCTCTTCCTCGCCCAGACGCTGGCGCTCAGCCAGGCCGTCCTGTGGGGCCTGCTGAACGTCCTGCGCAGCCGCCGCACGCGCGACTGGGCCCTCCTGGTGGCGCCGCTGCTCGCCCTGACGGTCTACCTCGGCCCGCAGTTCTTCCTCCGGGGCGCGACCGGCCCCGGCCTTTTCGCCGACCTCGTGCGCTGGCAACCGTCAAGGTACCTCGGGCCCACGCCGGCCGGCATGGCCGCGGGGGCCGTCGACGCCGCCGCGCGGGGCGAGCCGCTGGGCGCGGTCCTGTGTCTGCTGGGCGTTGCGGCCTACCTGGCCCTGACGATCGTGATCGGCGGTTTCATCCTGGAGCGGCTGCACACAGGGGAGATCGGCGGGCAGCCCCGCCGCGACAGACCCGAGGCGCGCGGCTCGCGGCTTCAGCGCCTGGCGACGACACCGCTCGCCGCCCTGGCCCTGAAGGAGGCGCGCTACTACTGGCGCGATCCCCGGCACAAGTCGGTGTTCATCGCGCCCCTGTTCCCCTTGGCGGTCGTCCTGGTGGGGGCCTTCACCTCGCGCGTGTGGACGTCCCCGGGGGCCCTGATCTTCATCGCGGCCGTATGCCTCAGCGGCTTCGCGTCGCTGTTCCAGAACGTGTTCGGGGCCGACCGCGAGGGCTTGCGGTTGCTGTTCATCACCCCGTGCAGTCGCGAGGACATCCTGGTCGGCAAGAACCTGGCCGCGATCGCGGTCGCCACGCTGGTGACGGGCTCGGCAGTCATGGCGGTTGGGGTCGTGCTGCACCAGTCGGCCCTCGCCGCCCTCTGCGCTGTGTTCGTCTTCCCCATGACGCTCATCATGGCGGCCGTAGGCAACCTCACATCGATCCACTTCCCGGTCCGTCTCGCCCGCCGGGGCGAGAACCCCTTTGCCGGCTCATCGGGCGCCGGCTGCCTGACGGCGCTCATCAACCTGGCGAGCATGGTGGTGGCGTGGATCGTGGCGCTCCCCGTTCTGGCCGGGGCCGTGCTGCCTACGGTGCTGCACCACCCGGCGGCGTACGGACTCACCGTCCCGGCCGCGGTGCTCTATGCGGGGGTCGCGTACGCCCTGGTCCTGAAGTTCCACTCCGTGGGAGCCTTGGAGAAGAACGAGACCCGGATCCTCGAGGAGTGTCTCACCGGCGATCCGGGCTGAGCGAGTCCGGTTCCGGACGGAGGCGCGTTCAGTCCAGCGAGACGAGGCAGGCGCGCTGCTTCCTGCCGGGCCCCTTGCCCTTGGCGGCATGACCGACAACCACCCCGGCATCGCTGATGGCCTCCGCGATCGACTGCGCGTACCCGGCCGGCGTTTCCAGCTTCTCGGCCTTGCCCGACCGCACGACGAAGGCTTGTGCGCTCGCCCCCTGTGGGTGGCGCCCCCCGAGAACGCAAACAGGCTGCAACATTGCAGGCCTGCGGTCCGACCGCGGGAGGGGTGGGGCGAGGCGTGGGAGGGGTGAAGCGGGCGCAGAGCCTGATGAGAGAGCGCGGCGCCCCGCTGCGGGCCCATGCACCGCCGCGGGGTGCCCCTACTGATGGTGGGCCCGCCTAGTGGTCTGTCAGCCGTGAAGCCTTCGGTCGTCGTGGGTCGGCTCACCAGAGCCGACAGAGCCTTCAGGTCGATGTCGGACGACGTCGGCTCTGGTGAGGCGACCCACGACGACAAACGGCGACCATAGGAACCACAGCCGACAGACCACTGGTCTTACTTCTGAGGCAGGGCTTGGGTCATGGGCTCAAGGGGATGGGCGAGCATCGCAACGCCCTGATCGCCGAAGGCGACGCGGTCGCCGCCGGCGCGCTTGGCCGCGTAGAGGCGGGCGTCGGCCTTGCGCAGCAGGTCATCGGCATCTCGGGCGTCGTCGGGGAAGCTGGCGATACCCCAGCTCGCCGACGTCCGCGACGGAAGCTGCAGGACCTCCCGCAGGCTGCGCACGGTGGAGGCGGCCCGCCGGCTGATCTGGGAGGCTTCCTCGCACCCCACGCCCGGCAGCAGCACGGCGAACTCATCCCCGCCGCAGCGCCCCAGCGTGTCCGTGGACCGGAAGTGGCTCCGCAGCGTCTCGGAGAACCGCAGCAGCAGCCGGTTCCCCTCCGCGTGGCCCGCCTGGTCGTTGACCTGCTTGAAGGCGTCCATGTCGATCATCACGAGGCTCAAACGCTGTCCGCTCAGCTTCGCCGCCGACATCTGCGCCTGGACCTCCTCCAGGAAGCTGCCGTGGTTCAGCAGGCCGGTCAGGGAGTCCCGCGTGGCCTGCTGCTTCAGCGCGCGGATCAGCCGCAGGTTCTGCATCCGGAAACCGATCGTCCGCCCCAGGAGGGTGAGCACCCGCAGGTCGTCCTGGGTGAAGGCGCGGGTGGAGCCCTTGCGCGTCGCCAGGATCACGCCCAGCAAGCCGTCGGTGCCGGCGATGGGCGCCGCCACCAGATGCTCCTCCGCGAGCATCCGCTCGGCCTGGGAGAGCAGCGGGTTGGTGCGCGCGTGATCGGCGATGAGGAGGCCCTGGCCGGTCTCGATGAGGTCGCCGGTGATGCCGGGATCCTCGGGGTTCAGGATGGGCAGTTGCGCCGTCGCCCGCTGGCCGTGAATCGCACGAATGCGCGGCGGCCCGCCCGCCGGGTCGATCGCGACGGCCCACGCCCGACGCGCCTCGACGACCGCCGCCGCGTGCGCGGCGATCGAGGGCCACACCGAGCCGCCGTCGTCGTCGGAAGCCATCGCCTCCGTGGCCATCACCAGCGTGTGGATCCGCTGATGAGCCATCCGGCTGGTCTCCAGCTTCCGCGATTCGTTCACCACGTACCCGATCAGCCCGCCCGCCATCGAGATGCCGGCGATCAGGTAGGCCGCGATCTTCTCGTCCATCGACCTCACCAACAGGGCGCTGTAGACCACCGCCGCCACGCAGTAGCAGGTGATCGACAGCATCCCGACCTCGAGGCCCAGCGTCCGCGACGTCAGCGCGATCACGGCGGCCGTCACCATGCCGGCCGCCACCGGCGCGACAACGTGCGCCGGTCCCAGGTGCAGGACGGCCGTCGCCAGCCACGCCAGATCGCAGATCAGCAGGAACGTCCACGCGGCGATGCCCAGGGCCCGGTTGCGGGGCCCCCAGGCGTTCACGATGCAGGCCAGCGCCACGTAGATGGAGGCCAGGATCAGCACGGGCTTCGGCAACGCCGGCGAGGCCAGCGCGAAGCCCGCCAGCACGACGGGACGGACTCCCTGCATCACCCTCCCGATCTGCGGGGGGGTCGCGGCGGCCAGGGACAGGCGGCGAGGACGCGCCGGCGCGCCGGGCTCGCGGTCGATCGAAGGGGCATCCAATGAGGACATGCGATTCGTCTCACTCGTCAATGGTGAGCAAGCATGAATCGCTATTTACCGTCCCGCATCACGGAAGTCTAACGGAATTCTGTCCAGAGGGTGGAGTCGCCGCGTGGGAGGGGCGGCCTCACATCCGCCCGACCGAGTGCTCCGTCCGCTCGAGCACCGACTGCTGGAGCTCCGGGGACAGGCGGACGAAGTACTCGCTGTACCCGCCGATCCGCACGATGAGGTCGCCGTGGCGCTCCGGGTGCGCAATGGCATCCTCGAGCTCCGCACGATCGACCACCGAGAGCTGCAGCTGCAGCCCGCCGAGATCGAAGAAGGTCCGAATCAGATCCCGCAGCTTGCCGCGCTCCTCCCGCGAGTCGAACAGCCCCTTCGGCAGGCGCAGGTTCAGCACGGGCGTCCCGATCGCCAGCCGCAGTGGCAGGCGCGCCACGCTCTTGAGCATGGCCGTCGGTCCGTGCGTGTCACGCCCCTGGATGGGCCCGATGCAGTCGCCGAGCGGCTCGCCCGCCCGCCGGCCATCGGGGGTCGCTCCCACCGATGCCCCGGCGGAGACGTAGGTGACGAACATGATGACTGAGGGCAGGAAGCGCCCGCCGCGCCACGGCCGCCGCCGCAGGAACTCCTCGAAGACGGCCTCCGCCAGGTCGGCCGCCAGGCCGTCGGCCGCCTCCTCGTCATTGCCGAACCGCGGACAGCGCGTCAGCCGTCGGCGGAACGACTCATGGCCGGCGAAGTCCGCGTCCAGGATGGCCTGCAGCTCCGCCCCGCTCACCTCTCCCGTCTCGAACACGACCTCCCGCACCGCGGCCAGCGAGTCGATCACATTCGACAGGCCCGCGATGTTCACCACGCTCCAGTTGTACCGTGCCCCACCGGCGTTGTACTCCACCCCCGCCTCGAGGCAGTCGTCGATCAGCAGGCTGCGCATCGGTTGCGGCAGATACTGCGCCTTCGCCTCCAGATGCCGGTTCACGTCGGCCGCGATCTCGCCGATGGTTCCGGCAAGGTCGGCCTTGACTTGCGCCAGGAAGGCCTCGAAGGACGCCGCCCCCGCGAGGTGCGCGCGCAGCGTGGCCTCGAACACCAGGGCGGCGTTCAGCCCGGCCTCCAGCGACCCGACGTTCGACCGGCCGTGCACCATCGTCTCCGTGCAGCCGCCGCCGTTCCACCACGTCGCATCGGCCTCGGTCAGCCCCAGGTCCGCCTCCCGCAGGCCCGCCAGATAGCCCTCCTCGTTGTAGAACGCCGGGTTGCCCGCGCCGCTCGCGGCCGCGTCCAGGGCCGCCTCCCACACCTCATCCGGCATGTCCCGTCGCACGCGCAGCTGGTAGCTCGGCCGATACCTCCCGTGGGCCGATTCCAGGCACATCAGCGTGACGTCGTTGTACGCGGGCCCCCCCTCCTCGCCCGTGCCGCCGATGGCGGCGCTCCAGCCCGCCACGGCCTTCACGTTCTCGGCGAAGGCCGCGATCAGCGCTGTCGCCTCCTCCCGCGTGACCCGCCCGGCCGTCCGGTCCGTCTCGTAGAAGGGTTGCAGCTCCTGGTCCAAGCGCCCCGGATTGTCGCAGTCATCCAGGTAGTAGACGAGGTTGTAGCAGACCACTGCCTCGAAGAAGGTCCTCGCCGGCTCGAAGGGCACGTGCTCCAGCGCATCCGCCAGGCGCCGGGCGTTGCCCGAGTTCGCCTGCGCCCGCAGGTGCTCCACCAGCCGCCTCACCCACACCCTCACCCCCGCCAGGACCTCCAGCATGCCCTCGTAGAACTCGACCCTTGCTCCCTCGCCCTGCGCTCGGGCCTCCGCCAGCCCGGCCTCGATACGCCGCGCGTGCCCATTCAGCCCCTCCCGGACCACCCGGCCGTAGTTCGGAACGCTGTGGGTATACCCGTTGCCGCCCACGGTGTGGGGCGTGGTCGGGAAGCACAGCCGACCATACTCCTCCCGCATCGCGTCACGCAGCGCCTCCAGCGTTGCGCGCGTCGCGGCGTCTTGACTCTCGCGCCGGACCCCCTCGATGGCCGCCTCGTCGAGGCTCCAGGTGAACGAGTAGGAGGGAACCAGCAGGCGGTTCTCGCGCAGTCCGCCGACGGGTGCGTTCGCTCCACACGGGTATAGCAGGCCGCCGTCGTACTCCCCCGGCGCGCGGTTCTCGAAGCGCCGGCGCACCGCCCGCGACCAGCGCAGCACGGGCGAGGCTTGCGGCTCCTCGAAGTACCCGGCCGCGAAGTGCTCGCCCAGCGTGTGCAGCGTCTTTGGGTCCGGAAGTCCGGCCATCGCCGATCCTCTTCAGTTCAGGTGGAGATTGGCGCCTGCCCCCAGTTCCCGCCGGCGCCGTTGCCGTCCGTGCCTGCGGGTCGCCCGACCCGCGCCGTTCGTCGTTGCCGTGCGAGTCGTTGTCGTAGGACGGAGCGCTGCTCCGTCACCGTCGCCGTCGAAGTTGGCGCTTCGAGCGACGACGACACAGTCTCACAATCACGAGTGGCGGACCACTAGTCCTTGTCAGCCGTGGTTCCTTGGGTCGTTCTCGCGTCCAGGAGGACAGGCATTCCTGCCTGTCCTCGCCCGGAACCCGAGGTCTGTGCGGACAGGCAGGAATGCCTGTC
>VGFB01000263.1 GCA_016869015.1 Armatimonadota bacterium | reverse complement strand
CGCCAACACGTCCTTCTACCATCCTCCGCGCCACGAGTTCCCCGGGGCGCCCCCGAACTGGCCGCCCTACTTCTACGGCTGGCGCGGCTGGGACGGGCTCCAGAACATGGTCCGCCAGGCCTACCTGCAGGCTCCCTATGTCTCCGTCATCGCCGCGGACGGCGGAGAGCTGACTCCCGGCGACAAGTACGAGCGACCGCTCGACGTGATGCTCGCCGGCTACTTCTGCAACGTGTTTCGCACGACCACAAACCGCGCGGTGCGCTACGCCTTCCCCGAGAACCCCAACGAGTCAGCGGCGGCGGTGCCGGTGGGCGAGACCCGCTTCGCCGATCAGGAACTCCGCAGCCTCATCCCGGCGTGTCGGGCCGGCCTGGAGTACTTCTGGCATCGACCCGCCTGGGCCGACCAGGCCTTTGAGAGCTACCGGGGCTCCGTAGCGCTGATGGAGGGGCGCCTGCGCTTCAAGGCCGACGTGCAGCTGTCAGCCGCGGTGCAACCCATCCCCGTGGCTGTGGCCTCGACCTGGACGACGGAGATCGACCAGCTCACGAAGTACGAGCCCGGCAACGGCCTCTCCGTCCTGCGGCCGATCAGTTGGAAGGCGGACCAACTGGCCCCGGGAGGTGTGCTGGCCGCAGGCCCGTTGCTCGGGGCGCCGTTCCTGGCCAACTTGGGCGACGCCCCGCTGCAGGTCGAGGTCTCGCCCCAGGAAGGCTCCGGGCTCCTCGGGGGCTTCAGCGTCGGGATGGCGCGGCCGGGGGAGCGGGTGGCGGCGGGGACGGTGATGGAGTTCGCGGTCCTCAGCGGCTTCCTGGCTGAGGGCCCGGACTACGGCGCGGCGGCCCGGGACCTGGCCGAGTCCCTGAACCTGGACGGAGGGACCGATGGCTACCCGTTGAGGGTGTGGCTCGGCCGACTCGGCGGAGCCCGGTTCGTCCTCGACCTGGAGGCCGATGGACACGAGGCGGCGTGGACCGCCGGTCCCCGGCCGATGGCCATCGACCTGCCGGTCCGGCTCCGCGGGGTCGAGGACAACGGGTGCCTGGCGTTCTTCGAGAAGAGGCTGGACCACTTCGTGTTCGTGCCGGCCGTGGAAGGGCGCGCCCTGTTCCAGGTCGCCATTGACGAGGGCGTCGACGTCTGGTGCGGCAACGTGTTCGTGAGCGACCGTCCGGAGTTGAGGCTGGCCTTGGTCGGGGCGGACGAGAAGCACCCCCGGCTCGAGGTGCACAACCCTACGGACGAGCCGTTGAGCGCGCACCTGGGCTCGCCACCCCACACCCCGCGCTTTGGCGGCTGGTCGGCCCAAGTGGACGTACCGGCCGGGAGCTCGATCACCGTTCGCTTGCCCAGATCGGGCGCGTAGCGGCGCCCGCAGCCACCTGCATCTGGCGCGCCGCAGCCCTGTCAGCCGCGTCGGCCGCTCGCCAGGGCTCACTCTACGCTGCGGTGGAGCCTGCTGCAGTGGCAGCCCTCGAACCGTTGACCGCGCTGTGGTGGTTGCCGCACATGGTCGGGCCTGGCGCAGACACCGACCTCCCCCGCAACAGCCCTGGACTGGCCCGGCACCAACCGGCTACGCCGCCTCTCCATTCGTATCGATGCCATCGGGCGAGAACCCGCCCTCCCGCGCTTCCTGCTTGAGAACCTCGACGACCGTCAACTCCAGGACCTCATCGGCACGTTCTCGAAGGAGAAGGGCAGCGAACCGGGAGGAACGACGCAATCTCTGCCGGCACAAGCCGCAGATCCTGAGCGAACTGCGCGACACGCGCATCCTGCGGCATTGTGACCACGGGACGAAGCCTCCCTGGAAGACGGCGGCCTCAAGCAGTCGCCCGGGAACAGCGGCACGGTCAGCGGTTTTCAGGCCAGCCGCATGGGCTGGCGTGGGTACCAGGCCGGAGCGAACACCGCCGCATCCACCGCGGGGGCAGCGGAGTCGCGGCGACCGTTGCAGATGGCCATGAAGCGGAGCTGCTGGATGGCTGCGCCCGCATCCGAGTACATGAGATCGCCCGGTTGCCTGGCTCCTCTTGGGCGGGATTCCCCATGCCAAGTGGCATGGGCGACCTCTCCTCGGCGCGACCTGCCGGGCCGCCCCGGGGCGCGCGTGATCCAACGACGAGCTCCCTTCCCATAGGCATCGGGGCGTTACCGGTACCCGATCTCCGCCAGGGCAGTCTCGAAGTCGGCAGGCAGCTCGGCCGCCGGCTTCCCGGCGTCACGTCCGGCCCACCGCAGCATGTTGCGCAGCAGGCGTTCCGCCGCCGGGCTCGCACCCAGGCTCTCCCGCACCCAGAGGGTGTTCGCCAGGAACCGCCCGGCGCCCAGATTCCACGCCGCCACCATCAGTCCGGAGTCGTAGTCCTGCGACGCCTTGATCGCCCCGCAGACCGCCTCGGACGGCGGGGTCTGGCCGGACATCACCAGATCAGGGACGATCTCCCGGTAGTACACCGCGTCCATCAGGCCACCGGCCGGAAGCCCCTCGAACACCGGGTGCCGCTTGGCCCAATCATCCTTCTGGTACAGCCAGCTGTGGATGCCGCGGACGGCACCCTTCGTCGCCAGGGGCAGCCACCCGGCGGAGTCGTCGCCTCTACGGAACACCTCCGGGCACAGAAACACAACGGTGGCGCCGCGCGCGATTCGGCGGGCCAGATCCTGCCAGGCGGCGACATCGCCCGGCGCTCGCGCCATGCGGCCCACGAGGATGACCTCCCGCGTCGTGGCCCCTCCAGGGACGTACTCCCGGCAGGCGACCCCGTGGGCCTTCAGCCACGCCGCCAGCTCCGGATCCTCACCCCACAGCGTCACCTCGCCCTCCACCGCCGGCATGTCCACCGGGTCGGTCAGGTGGCACACCGCCTCGCCCCCCGTGGCCGCGCCGCCCCGGAGCAGCGTCGCCACGAACCGGTAGTCCCCCGTCGGGCCATCCAGGGCCAACTCCTCGTCCAGGAACGGCAGGGCGAAGGGCGGTTCGCTGTCTGTCGTGGTCTCCGGCACGGTGACCGACACGACCTTGTCCATCAGCCGCGCGGTTCCGGGCCCCACCACTTGCACCCGCACCGGGTACTCCCCCGCAGGGAGCATGTCCTCGTTGGCCAGGACCGCTTCCAGCCGCACCTCGCCGCCCCGGTACAGGTTCGCCGGTTCGGCGAACAGGCAGAGCCGCAGCGGCGCCAGGCCCTCGAACAGCGCGTCGGTCGTGCCGGGCTTCAGGTCCCGAAACAGCGTGAACAGGCCCTCGCCGCAGTTCACGTGGTCCATCATCCCGGTAAGGCTGTACCCGTTCAGCCCCGGCGCCGAGCGGATCGCGTTCAGCCCCAGGGTCCGCTGCGCCGCCATCCGTTTGAGGCTCTCGGCGAAGAAGGCGTCCGGCCCGGTGAAGCACTCGTCCATGTGCCAGCGGTCGAAGTCGGCCAGGAACCGGTCCAGTCGCTCGCGGTAGAAGCGCGCGTCCTCGGCCTCCGGCTTGCCCATCTGCTCGAAGTGCCGGGTGAGACGCCACAGGTCCACCGCGCTCCCGATGCCGTACTCCGTGAGGAACACCGGTGCGCTGCCTTTGCCGATGTTCCGCAGCCATTTCATCGCGTCCAGGGTGTGGGGCACACGCGGGTAGCCGTGCTGGTCGCCCATCTGCGAGATGTTCCCGCCGGTCCCGGACCAACCCGACGTCCCCCCGTTGGGGCCCTCCGACCCCATGTACCCGTCCCAGCCCGTCGAGCCGGGATTGCATAGCGACCCCACATCCAGCCGCCCGTCCCAGCGCCCGCTGTTGAGCATCACTACTCGGGTCCCGTCCAGCGACCGCACGAGCGGCAGCATGTCCAGAGCGTGCCGGAAGACCGGCCCGTCCTGGGTCTCGTTCAGCAGCCCCCACATCGTCACGCAGGGGTGGCTGCGGTCGCGCAGAATCGTCTCGGCCACGGAGCGGTCGAAGCGCTCGCCCATCTGCGGGCTGTCCTGCATCGGCACCGCCGCCGCCTGCTCGACGTACGCCATCATGCCGAGCTCGTCGCACATGTCGAGCTGCCGCCGCGTCGCTCCGCCCCAGATGAACCGGATGCAGTTGAAGCCCATCGTCTTCATCAGAACGATGTCGCGCTGGAACAGCGCCGGGTCCCCGACGACCTGCTGCCCCACCGGCGTCGCGTTCACGGTGTGGGCGCCGCGGATGAACAGGCGTCGCCCATTGAGTCGGAAGTACCCCCGCTCCAGCCTGAAGGTCCGGAATCCGCAACGGTCCGAGCGTTCGTCCGCCGAAGCATCCACCTGAACCCTCGCTGTGACCCGGTACAGGTAGGGGTCGTTGAGGTCCCACCGGCGCGGCTGAGGCACTGGGAGGGCTGTCTCCACCACCGACTCACCCGGCGGGAGCTTCCGCCGGAACTGCCCCGACGCCAGCGTCTCGCCGCTGGTCGCCGGTCCGACCGCAAAGGCCAGCGTCGCCTCCGTCGTCTCCGCACCGCCGTTGCGGCAGGTGGCCTGGCAGCGGATGATGCCCGTCGCCGGGTCGGGGCTCAGGTACAGGTCCTCGAGGTACACCGCCGGCGTCGTCAGCAACTCCACGGACTCGACAATGCCGCCGTGGTTGTACTGCGCGCCCGCGGAGTACGGGATGACCTTCGCCCGGCGCGGAATCTCGCTGAGCACGATGCCGTCGATCCGGTTGTGGGTGGCGTTCAGCACCCGCACCGCGACCAGGTTCGCCTCCCCGGGCTTTACCGCGTCGGTCACATCCAGCGTGAACGGCGTCTCCCCACCCTCGTGCCCTCCCACCGCCTGTCCGTTCACCCAGACGTCCGCCTTGTAGTCCACCGCGCCGAACCGCAGCAGCGTCCGCCCTCCGGGGTGCGAGTTCGTGGGTACCGGGATCTCCTGCCAGTACCAGGCCACGCCGTGGTACTCCGGGAAGGCGTCCTGGATGATCCAGGGGACCCTGGTTCTGACGGCTTCCGGTCGCGGCGCGCTGAACCACCCCGCGTCGCGCCCGACATTGTCGGGGTCCGTCGCCAGGAGCCACTCGCCGTCCAGCGACAGCCGGCCCGACGGCGCCCAGGCAGGCTCAGCCCGCGCCACTTCGCTGGCCTCCTCGGCCACGCCCGCCCTCGGGCTCAGCACCAGGTAATCGAAGCGCCCGTCGGCCAGCGGGCGCGCCTCGCCGTTGACCGTTGCCACCGGCTCATACCTCACCCGCCGGAACCCGGCCTGTGCCGGCACCCGGACCGTCGCCCGGAAGCCGTTCGCCGGGGTCAGCTCCACCGACGCCGGGAACTCCGCCGCCCCTCCCGCCTTGTCGGTGCAGGAGAGCGCCACTGCGACGCGGGTCACGCCCTCGGGCACCGTCGCCGCGTCCAGGCCAAAGGTCACCTGGTTCGCCTCGCCGGGCCCGAATAGCCGCCAGCGCGAGGACGTCTCGACGACCAGCCGGGCGGCGCGCACGAACCACGCCCGTTGCGCCTCGGGCGACACGGACACCGACGGCTTCACCACACGATCCCACACCCGCACCTCTGCAAGCTGCCCCGTGAACCATCGCCCCTCGCCGGCGATCCCCAGCCCGGCCATCACGGGCGTCTTGCTGGGAGCCATCGGGCTGCGCGCCGGGATGTGCTCGGCCGGCAGGCCGTTGACGTAGACGCACAGATCGGTGGACGACTTCGTCACGGCCACGTGCTGCCATTCGTCCGCCGCCAGCGGAATCAAGTGGCTATACACCCAGGCGCTGCCGGTGCCGTAGGTGAAGTAGTAGCGGTTGGTCTGGCTGCCCTCCTGCTGGATGGCGAAGCCGGTGAAGGTGCCCTCGTGGTTCCCCAGGATGTCGGCGTACGGCACCTGCTCCGCCGCGGGTTTCACCCAGCATTCCACCGTGAAGGTGTCGGTCAACGTCGGGAGGGTGGTGTCCGAGGTGATAAAGGACCTGGGCTATCTGCTTGACTCAGGTTGAGGCTCCTTGGGCGGCTCAGGCGTGGCATTCCCGCCGAGGAGCTGGT
>VGFB01000262.1 GCA_016869015.1 Armatimonadota bacterium | reverse complement strand
CGCCGCCGTTGTTGTAGTGCACCATCACGTCCCGCAGCGTCTTCAGGCTCCCGTCGTGCATGTACGGCGCCGTCACCGCCACGTTCCGCAGCGTCGGCGTCTTGAACGAGCCGATGTCGTCGAAGCCCTTCGTCACGACCAGGCGACCCAGCTCCGATGTCCGCTTATCGCTCAGGACCTTCACATCCACCTCGGACGCGGTCGCCCTGGCCTTGATGAACCCCCGGGCCAGATCGGGCACGTCGTTCTGGATCGTGTTGATCCCGACGCCGACGTTGTGGAAGCGGTTGTCCGTGAACAGCGCCGTCGTCTGCTCGATCACGTGGCAGGACACACACCGCGCCTCGTTCACGAACAGCGAGAAGCCGCGCTTCTGAGCCGGAGTGAGCGCGTTCTCCTCGCCCCCGAACCAGTGGCGGTCGAAGGGCGAGTCGCCGGAGGTGACGGTCCGCTCGAAGGAGGCAATGGCCTTCGTGACCTCGTCCATCGTGACCGCGTCACCGCTCTTGTCGAAGACCTGCTTGAAGGCCTTGACGTAATCGGGATCGCTCCGGACGATCTTCAGGATCGGCTCGTGGTCCTTGAGGCCCATCTCCACCGGGTTCACGAACGGGTGCTGAGCCTGATCCTCGAGGCTCGGCGAGCGCCCGTCCCAGAACATCGTCGTGAAGTAGGCGGAGTTCACCACCGTCGGCGCGTTCCGCGTCCCGGTCAGCTTGTTGATGCCCTCGGAGACCTGCAACGGGCTGTCGGTGAACGCCTTCGCCGCATCGTGGCACGTGGCGCAGCTCACCTCGCCGGTCGTGCTGAACCGCTTGTCATTGAAGAGCTTCTCCCCCAGAGCGATCCCCTCCGGCGTCTGGGGTGAGTCGGGCGGAATCGGTGGGGCCGGAAGCCCGAGGGGCGCCGCCTCGAGCGCGCTCTGCGCCCCGGGGACTACCGGGCCCGCGACGACAACCGCCATCAGGACCCATCGCAAGAGCCGTGCTATCATCTTCCCTCCTCCGGTTCGGCCGAGGACGTCGTCGGATCGACGGCGCCTCGGCGCAAAGTACACCGGCTTGGCGCGAAGGATGCGCCCATCGTACACCCAGCTTATCGCTACCAAATCGCGATAAGCCCATCTTAGCAGACCAGACCGGCCCCGTCAACCACCGCCGCAGGAGCCGCTAGCCGGTGGGCTGCGCCGCGGTTCGGCAGGCGCGGCAGAGCCCCGTGATCTGGTGCACGCGCAGTGCGGGCTGGAAGCCGTGTTGCGTCAGGAGAGTGCTGTCATCAATGGGGCGATGGCACTGCTCGAGGGGCACGTCGATGATGGCCCGGCAAGCCAGACAGACGAGGTGGCAATGATCATGCGTGTTCGGGTCGAAGCGGGCCCGATGTGTGGCGGGCGACACCTCTACCGCCTCCCCCATCTCAACGAGAGCGTGCAGCATGTGGTAGACGGTCGAGGGCGCGACCGCCGGGAAGTCGCGCCGCACCACCTCGAGGATCGTCTCCGCCGACGGATGGTCGGTGCGGTCGAGGAACGTCCGGAGGATGGCCAGTCGCTGCGGGGTCAGCCGCTGCCCGCGCCCGCGCAGCGCGCAGATGATGCTCCGGATGCGCGCCTCCTGGTCCGTCCGTGAACTCGCGACCGACCCCATCGGTCGTCCTCGACAAGCTGTGCTCACATTCCCGCGCCCGGGAGGATACCACCCGCTCCCGCGTTGCGTCAAGCGCCCCGCACGGGAAGGCGGCCGACCGCCAGTGAACGCGTCCGCTTCGAACCTCTGTTTGACTTGCGCCGCGCGTCGCGCTATCATGGGTGTCACGAGGGGGTACCCCATGGTTCACATCGGCACGTCAGGCTTCTCATATGAGGACTGGGTGGGGAAGTGGTATCCGAGCGGGCTGAAGAAGGCCGACATGCTGCGGTACTACGCGCGCCGGTTCAACGCGCTGGAGGTCAACTTCACGTACTACCGCATGCCCAGCGCACGGACGCTGCAGCAGATGTCGGCGAAGACCGGCGAGACGTTCCGGTTCGTAGTGAAGGCCAACAGCGAGATGACCCACGAGCGGACGGCCGAGCCTGAGGTCTTCCGCGTGTTCCAGGAGGCGCTCGGGCCGCTGATCGACGAGGGGAAGCTGGGGTGCCTGCTGGCGCAGTTCCCCAACTCGTTCAAGCCCGAGGAGGAGAGCCTGCGGTATCTGCAGTACTTCCGGGAGCAGACCCCCGAGCTGCCGGTCGTGGTGGAGTTCCGCAACCGAGGCTGGCTCACGGCCGATACGTTCGATCTGCTGGAGGCGCTAGACTTGGGCTACTGCTGCGTCGATGAGCCGCAGCTCAAGGGGCTGCTGCCGCCCGTCGCCGTCCGGACGTCCGACCTGGGCTACGTGCGGTTCCACGGCCGGAATGCCGGGCAGTGGTACGGGCACGAGGAGGCCTGGCAGCGCTATAACTACCTCTACTCGGAGGAGGAGTTGCGCGAGTGGGTCGATAAGGTACGGGCCGTGGCCGAGGGTAGCGGGGAGACGTTCGTGTTCTTCAACAACCACTACCAGGGGCAGGCGGCCATCAACGCCGAGATGTTCGCGGGCCTCCTGGAGCTTCCCCTCGGGGACTCGGCCGCGGGCGGCCTCCTTGGCACGGACCGGGCCTGACACGCGACCCCGCTGCCTGTGGGCCGCGCGGCCCGAACCACAAACGTGAGCTCAGGACTGTGGACTCCGCCTGGCCATTCCTGACGACCGGAGATCGGCTGTTGGCCGACGGCCGAGGGCCCGAAGCGGTCGAGGCCTACCGCCGAGCGGTTGAGGCTGAGCCGACGCTTGCAGAGGCCCACCGACGCCTCGGACTGGCGCTCTACCGGCAAGGCGACCTGGACCACGCTCGCCACGCCGCCGAGGCGGCCGCGGCGCTCAGTCCGGAGCTGGTGGAGCCCTGGTTCACCCTCGGCCTGATCCTCCGGGACCTCAGGGATGTCCCCTGCTCACTGGCCGCCTTCGACCGCGTGCTCGGGATTCAGCGCGATCACCGCGAGGCTCTGCACCACCGAGGCCGGGTGCTCTATGATTCCGGGCACGCGGAGGAGGCCCTCGCCAGCCTGCAGCGTGCGGCGGAGCTGTCGCCCGACTCGGCGGCGGTGGTCCACGACCTCGCCATCGCCCACCTGGCCTGCGGCAACTGGCGGGAGGCCGAGGCGGCGCTGGCACGCTGTACGGCGCTGGACCCGGGTAACCCGGAGACCTACTACGAGCTGGGCCATGCCCACGAGTACGACGTCGCAACGCCGGACGAGGACGCCGAGAGCGCCTACCGGCGGGCGGTGGAGCTTGACCCCGAGCATCTTCCCGCACAGTTCCGGCTCGCCGTTCTGAGAGCCCGGCGGCGGCGGGCCGACCCCCTCGCCAGGGCGGAGGCGCTGGAGGCGCTGCGACGGCTTGCCGGACGGGAGGACCTCAGCTCGCACTTCCCCGACGCCCATCTCGTGTTCTACCTCCTTGGCACCCTCCTCGATGACGGGGAGGCGACCCGGTGCGAGGCGATCGAGGCCTATCAACGCTGCCTCGCGCTGCGCCCGACCTTTGCTCCGGCGCACAACAACCTCGGCGTGTTGGCGCGTCAGACCGGGGACTACGAGGGAGCCGCCGACCACTTCGGACAAGCGGTCGTTGCCGACCCCGGCTATGACCCGGCCGTCCGCAACCTCTGCCGGTTGCTCTACGATCAACCGAACGAGCTGGCCGTGCGCGAACTCCGCGAAATCGTGGACCGCATTCCCTCGGCCGCGCCGGACGTGATTGCCTGCATGATGGGGCACGTGATCGACGCGGCCAAGTCCGAGGCCTACGCCTCGAGCTACGACCGGGTCCATGAGATCAAGAACCTGATCGGCGTCCTGGGCGCGCGGATGCGCAAGGTGTGCTGCGGCGAGGGGTGCCGGGATCAGCTCCAGGGCGCCGAACTGCTGGAGATGCAGACTCGGGCCTTCGATGCCATCCGCGGCTACCTGGGGGCGATCGAGACCACCTCGGGGGAGCGGGAGACGCTCGACTGCGGCGAGGTCCTGCGGATGGCGGTTCGGCAGATGGCCGTCACGAAGCCCGCGGGCGTGGAAGTGGAGTACCACATCTCCCCCGGGCTGCCGCAGCTGACCGGCGACCGCCGGCGGCTCACGCAGCTCTTCCGCAACCTGACGGTGAACGCGTTCGAGGCGATGCCCGAGACCGGCACACTGCGGGTGCTCGCGGAGTTGATCCGGGCGAGCGAGGCTCCGGCAGGCTCCCCCGTCCGCGCCGGCGTTCGGATCGTCTTCGAGGACACGGGCCCGGGCATGACGGAGGAGGAGCTTCGCCGGGCCTTCGACCCGGGCTTCACCACGAAGCCCACGGGCTCGGGCTACGGGTTGGCGGTCGTCAGCCAGGTTGTCCGCGAGCACGGCGGGACCGTGGCCCTGACCCGCGGCGAGGCGGGCGGCGCCCGCGCGACCGTGGAGTTGCCGGAGCGCGCTCGCCCCGAGGCGGCGACGTCGCGCCTGCGGCTGCGTCCGGTGATCTACGAGGACTGGCGGAAGCTGATTCAGGCCGAGGTGGACGCCATCCGCACCGACGACGGGAATAGCGTGCGGCGGGACGCCCCAGACGGCGACGTGTCCGGTCCGTGATGGGTTGTGCGGCGTGGTAGGGGCGGACCGACCCCTAGCCGCCGACCGGGCGGTAGTAGCAGTCGCGCTGTTGCGGGCGGAAGCCGGCATCCTCGATGAGCCGCACGATCTCCTCGCGCGAGAGTCGGTACGTCACCCCCGCCGCGCGGACGACGTTCTCCTCGATCATGGTGCTGCCCATGTCGTTGGCCCCGAACCGGAGCGCAAGCTGAGCGATCTTCCCCCCCTGCGTGACCCAGGAGGCCTGGAGGTTGGGAACGTTGTCCAGGGCCAGGCGGCTGATCGCCAGCACTGTGAGATAGGCATGGCCGCCGAGTGAGCGGGCCGCGCCGGCGAGCGCCGTGTTCGCGGGTTGAAACGTCCAGGGGATGAAGGCGGTGAACCCTCCGGTCTCGTCCTGCAGGGCGCGGATCGCCAGGAGGTGTTCGAGGCGATGGCGCGGCTCCTCGCCCATCCCGAACATCATCGTCGCCGTCGAGCGCATCCCCAGCTCGTGGGCCTCGCGCATCACGGCCAGCCATTCCGCCTTCGTGCACTTGCCGGGGCTCACCCGCGCGCGGACCTCGTCACTGAGGATCTCGGCCCCGCCGCCGGGGAGCGTATCGAGGCCCGCGTCCTGCAGCGCCGCGAGGCAGTCCCGCACGGCCAATCCCTCGAGACGCGCCAGATGTACGATCTCCGGCGGGCTGAAGCAGTGGGCGTGGAGTCCGGCGGTCTTGATCACCCGCAGCATCCGCCGATAGGCGTCGAGTCGGAGGTCGGGATGCAGCCCGCCCTGCAGGAGAATCTGCGTCGCCCCCAGATCGCGCGCTGTCTCACACTTGCGCCGCAGCTCGTCCAGGGACAGGACGAAGGCCTCCGGGTGCCCCGACGGGCGGAAGTACGCGCAGAACCGGCAGCCCGACACGCAGACATTGGTGTAGTTCACGTTGCGGTCGACGACGTAGGTCACGACGCCCTGGGGGTGCAACGCGGCGCGGGCCGCATCGGCCGCCCGGCCGAGGGCCAGGAGGTCGGGCGCCTCGCAGACCTGCAGCAACTCCGGCGCGTCCAGTCGCGTCATGGCTCTACCGTCACCGCGGGTCGGGGGAGCGGCCTCACGGCGCCCGGTCGCCGACGAACTTGTAGCCGACGCCGGGCACGGTGACGATGCGCTGAGGCTCGCGGGGATTCTCCTCGATCTTCGAGCGCACGCGTCCGATGTGTACGTCGAGCGTGCGGGAGTCGATGCTGCTGTCGTAGCCCCAGATGTGCTCCAGCAGCTCCTCCCGATGCATCATCTTCCCCGCGTTGCGGGCCAGCATCGTCAGGAGCTCGAACTCCTTGGGAGTGAAGCGGACCGACTCACCCTTCACGACGAC
>VGFB01000261.1 GCA_016869015.1 Armatimonadota bacterium | reverse complement strand
CATCGAGGGCCTGGAACACCTCGACAAGGTCATCGACATCGACCAGTCGCCCATCGGCCGAACCCCTCGCTCGAACCCGGCGACCTACGTTGGCCTCTTCGATCACATCCGCGCGCTGTTCGCTCAGCTTCCCGAGGCGCGCGCCCGCGGGTACAAGCCCGGCCGCTTCAGCTTCAACGTGCGGGGCGGCCGGTGCGAAGCCTGCGAGGGCCATGGCGCGGTGAAGCTGGAGATGGACTTCCTCGCTGACGTGTGGGTAGAGTGCGAGGTCTGCGGGGGGGCGCGGTTCAACCAGGAGACGCTGCAGATCGAGTACAAGGGCGAGAGCATCGCCGACGTGCTGGCGCTGGACGTCTCCCAGGCGCTCGAGCACTTCGCCAACATCCCGCCCATCCGCCGCAGCCTCGAAACGCTGCGTGACGTCGGGATGGACTACGTCCACCTGGGCCAGCCGGCCCCCACGCTCTCCGGCGGCGAGGCTCAGCGGGTGAAGCTCGCCAAAGAGCTCTGCCGGCGCGCCACGGGTCGCACGCTCTACCTGCTCGACGAACCCACGACGGGCCTCCACTTCGCCGACATCCACAACCTCCTGGACATCCTCCACCGCCTCGTCGAGGAGGGGAACTCCGTCCTCGTCGTGGAGCACAACCTGGAGGTCGTCAAGACGGCCGACTACGTCATCGACCTCGGCCCCGAAGGCGGCGATGAGGGCGGTTACATCGTGGCGGTGGGGCCGCCGGAGGAGATCGCGAAGGTCGCTGAGTCACATACCGGTCAGGCGCTCAAGCAGTTCATGACCGCGCGCCGACAGGCCCCCCGTCGCTCGGCGCCGCGCGCGCGTCGCACCGATCCGGAACTGGGCAACACGCGAGACATCACGGTGCGCGGCGCCCGTGAGCACAATCTCAAGAACGTCTCCGCCTCGGTGCCGCGCAACCGACTGACCGTCTTCTCCGGCGTGTCGGGCTCGGGGAAGTCATCGCTGGCGCTGGACACCATCTACGCCGAGGGTCAGCGGCGGTACGTGGAGAGCCTCAGTGCCTACGCGCGGCAGTTCGTGGGCCAGATGCCCAAGCCCAAGGTCGACCAGGTGACCGGGCTGAGTCCGGCCATCTGCATCGAGCAGAAGCAGCGCGGCGGCAGCCCACGCTCTACCGTCGGCACCGTGACCGAGGTCCACGACTACCTGCGCGCCCTCTACTCGCGCCTCGGCCGGCCGCACTGCCCGGACTGCCGAGAGCCCGTGGTGGCCCAGACCTCCTCCCAGATCATCGACCGCGTCGCGACCGAGGTCGCCGGACGTTCCGTGCTACTGCTGGCTCCGGTCGAGCCGAAGTCCGGGGAGGACTACCGGGATGTCCTCGCGCGCGCTCAACGCGATGGCTTCCAGCGTGTGCGCCTGAACGGTGAGGTTCGCCGGCTGGGCGAAGACCTGGGAATCGACCGACGCCGGAAGCACCGCCTCGAGATCGTGCTGGATCGGCTCACCGTCACACCGCGGAACCGGGGCCGGCTGGCCGATTCCATCGAGCCGGGCCTGGAACGGTCGGGTGGCCTGCTGACGGTGGCTGAGGAGGGCGGACGCGAGCATGTGTACAGCCAGCGGGCCTCCTGCCCCTCCTGCGGGAGGACCTTCGACCCTCTCGACCCGAAGGCGTTCAGCTTCAACCATCCGCGCGGCTGGTGCCCTGGCTGTGAGGGCCTCGGCACGGAGCGGGGAGCCGACGAAGGGATGCTCGTCCCGGATCGCGGGCGGAGCATCGTCGGCGGCGCCGTCTCGTTCTGGGGTCGAGTCGACCTCGACACGGCGCTCGGACGGGTCGTCCAGGCGGTGTGCGAGGCCGCCCGTACCCCGCTCAACCGCCGCTGGCGCGACCTCACGAGTGCTCAGCGCGCGGCGATACTCCACGGCACCGGTGATCGGTGGATCGAGGGCGCGGGCTTCCGTTTCCGATTCCCCGGGCTGCTGTCCGCCATCGAGCGCGCGAGTCGCCGTTCCACCCACTACCGCCAGCGCTTGGGCCGCGTGATCCGGGACCTCCCCTGCCGCCAGTGCGGTGGGGGACGGCTCCGCCCCGAGCCGGCCGCGGTGCTTGTGGGCGGCTGCTCCATCGTCGAGGTCTGCGAGATGTCCCTCGACCGGGCCCGGGCGTTCTTCGACGACCTTGCCCTGACCGAACGGGACCGGGAGAAGGCGGGCGAGGTGATCGAGGAGATTCGGCGGCGCCTGCGGTTCCTTGTGAACGTGGGACTCGAGTACGTGACCCTGAACCGGTCCAGCCGGACGCTGTCGGGCGGCGAATCGCAGCGCATCCAACTCGCCGGGCAGATCGGCTCGGGACTGACGGGCGTCCTCTACGTCCTCGACGAGCCGACCATCGGGCTCCATCCCCGGGACAACGCGCGCCTCCTCGCGGCGCTCAAGGGCCTGCGAGATCTGGGCAACACGGTGCTGCTCGTCGAGCACGATCGGGACACGCTCGAGGCAGCCGATCACATCCTCGACTTCGGTCCGGGCGCCGGTCCCCAGGGCGGGAGGATCGTGGCCGCGGGCTCGCGCTCCGACATCGCGAGGCGGCGCGCCTCGCTCACGGGCCGGTTCCTCAAGGGCGACCTCGCCCTCCTGGCGCCGGCCACGAGCCGCCCTGCGCCGGACGAGAACGCGGAGGTCGGTTGGCTGACGGTCGTTGGGGCAAGACACAACAACTTGCGGGACATCACGGTTCGCTTCCCCCTGGGGCGCCTGGTCTGCGTTGCCGGTCCCTCCGGCTCGGGGAAATCCTCTCTCGTCCACGACATCCTGCGGAACTACCTCGCCCACGCCCTTCACGGCGCGCGCACTGTCGCGGAAGCGCATGACGCTGTGCTGGGCGCCGAGCAGCTGGACAAGGTCATCGACATCGATCAGAGCCCCATCGGCTTCTCCCCACGCTCGAACCCGGCGACCTACGGTGGCGCGTTCGGCGAGATTCGAGAGCTGTTCGCCCTGCTGCCGGAGGCGCGGGTGAGGGGCTACAACGCCCGCCGGTTCAGTTTCAACGCGCGGTCGGGGCGCTGCAGCGTGTGTGACGGCGTCGGCAGCCGCTGCGTCGAGATGCACTTCCTCCCCGACGTGTGGGTGCCGTGCGAGGCGTGCGGCGGAACGCGCTACAACCCCGAGACGCTTGAGGTGAGGTACCGGGGACGGTCTATCGCGGACGTGCTGCAGATGTCCGTCGATGAGGCTCTCACCCTTTTCCAGAACCAACCGGCGATCCGGCGGAAGCTGCAGACCCTGACTGACGTGGGGCTGGGCTACATGGCCCTGGGGCAGCCCGCACCGACGCTCTCGGGCGGCGAGGCGCAGCGCGTGAAGCTGGCGCGCGAACTGGCTCGTCCCGGCACGGGTCGCACGATCTACCTGCTCGACGAGCCGACCACCGGCCTTCATGCGGCCGATGTACAGAAGCTGTTGCAGGTGCTGAACCGACTGGTGGACGCGGGGAACACCGCCGTCATCATCGAGCACAATGTCGAGGTCCTCAAGTGCGCCGACTGGGTGGTTGACCTCGGTCCGGGAGGTGGCGAGCACGGCGGCGCCCTGGTCGCCTGCGGGCCCCCGCGGCGCGTCGCCGTCGCCCCGGGCTCGGCGACGGGGCCGTTCCTCGCCCAGGCTCTGGCGCGGGGTGGGAGCGCGGCCGAGTCCGGGGACCCACCGATCTTGACGGAAACGAGGACCGCGTGACCACCGAACTGCCGACGCTCGCCATGCTGGACATCTGTGTGCCGGTCCATCGCCGGACGCGCCGCTTGGCCATCGACGGCCACCTGGGCGAGTGGCCGGACGGGTGTCGGCTCCCCGACCTCTCGGCCATCGATGGCACGCCCGGCTTCGCGGCCGTCTGGATGGCCTGGGACGTCCAGGGGCTCTACTTCGCTCTCGATGTCTCCGGCAAGCGGAAGGTGAGCGTGGACCTGAAGCGCCCGCAGAAGGGCGACGCCTTCTTCCTGTGGATCGACACGCGGGATGTGCGGGACGCGATGCGGGCGGGTCGCTTCTGCCATCACTTCGTCGCCGTACCGGCGCCGCGCGAAACGAGGGGCCGGGCCGCCAATGCGTGGCAAGCGCCCATCCATCGAGCCCGCGAGCAGGCGCCCATCTGCCGGCCCGAGGACCTCCGCTCTGCGAGCGCGGTCCGCCGGGACGGCTACTCCCTCGAACTGGCGATCCCGGCCGCCGCCCTAAACGGCTATGAGCCCTCCGAGTTCCCGCGCCTCGGAATGACCTACATGATCGCCGACACCACCCACGGCCAGCAGTTGTGGAACGTTCCCCCCCACCTCCCCTTCCAGCACGATCCCTCGACTTGGGCTGCAATCGAGCTGGTGAGGTGAGGCGGGCGCGCAGCCTCTCCGGTCCCTCCTGAACACCGCCCGGCCATCGGCTCTGGTCGCCACTTGCCGAACGGAGCGTCATCCCTCCGAGCGCAATCCCTCCGAAGGGGTTGACACGCGACCCGGAGTGTGCTACGCTTGGGCATGTACGGGCACGAAGGGTCACCAACGTGCACGCTAGGGCAGGGAACCGCAGCCTCCGCAGCCTGATCGCAGCCTTCGCACTCCCCTGCCCTAGCCCCGGGGTTTCACGCCGTGGACGAAAGCCTCCGCCCCCCTGTTGTCGCCCTGCCTCCGCTGATGGGCAACGTTCGCGTTGCCTGTGACGAGCGCTTGCGCATCGTCATACCGAGCGAGCACGCACCGGTCTTCGAGGGCAGCCCGGAGGTGGTGATCGGGCCGGCCCCGAACGGGCGGTCGCTCTACCTCTTTCCCCCCCCGGCGTGGGATGGTCTGGTCCGGCGCCTGCGCGAAGCCAGGGCCGCAGGTGATCCGGACGCCGGGCCCTTCGTGCGGCTGTACACCTCTCTGTACCGTCGCGAGAGGATCCAGGGCTCCGCCCGTCGGGTCAGCATCCATCCGGAGCTGGCCGCCCTCGCCGGCATTCAGGATGCGGCCGTGCTCGTGGGGAGCGACGACCGGCTCGCGGTGTGGAGTGAGCCGGCCTGGCGAGAGCGGGTGTCAGGGGTTCTGGCTGACGTCCTGCCGCTGGCCGAGCACAGCCGCTGGGACTGACCACTCTCCCCTTCCTCCCTCGGAGGACATGCCGCCGCGCAAGACGAAGCCTCCCCTGCGCCGACGGTCGAACGGCCCTGCCGGCCCAAACCACCACGGATCGCCCCCGATGGACGCCCCCTACAGTGACGCCCTGGCGTACCTCCACTCGCTGATCGACTTCGAGAAGCTCGGGGCCGTGTACTTCGGCCGCGACCGCTTCCAACTGGCCACCGTGCGTCGTCTCCTGGCGGCTCTCGGCGAACCTCAGACGCGCCTGCGGATCGTCCACATCGCGGGCACCAAGGGCAAGGGCTCCACGGCTGCAATCCTCGACTCGATCCTGCGAGCCGGCGGTCTGCGCGTCGGCCTGTTCACGCAGCCCCATCTCGTCGATATGCGAGAGCGGACCCGGGTGGATGGCCGCCCGTTGACCGAAGCGGACTTCGTCGCAGCCGTGGCGGCCATCCGACCCGAGGTCGACCGCCTCAACGCCGGCTCCGAGGGGGAGCCTGTGACCTTCTACGAGGCTCACCTGGCGGCGGCGCTGACCGCGTTCGCTGCGCGCGGGGTGGAGGTCGCGGTCATGGAGACGGGCCTGGGCGGACGGCTGGACGCCACGAATGCGCTTAGCCCCATCGCCACGGCCATCACGCGCATCGACTACGATCACACCGACATTCTCGGCGAGCGCCTGGAGGACATCGCGCGCGAGAAGGCGGGCATTCTCAAGCCAGGCGTGCCTTGCGTCTTCGCTCCGCAAGCGCCGGAAGTGGCGGAGGTGCTCCGGCAGCAGGCGGCCGCCGTCGGCGCCCCCGTGCGGCCATGTCCTGAAGTCATCGAGCGCGGGGACGGGTCCTTCGACCTGAGGGGCGCTCGACCCTACGAGGGCCTGCGGCTGCCCCTGGCCGGTCGGCACCAGCGGG
>VGFB01000260.1 GCA_016869015.1 Armatimonadota bacterium | reverse complement strand
CCGGAGCGAAGCCGACAGGCGCTCGGAGGTAGCGATGCAGACGACCAAGATCGGACTCGTCGGATATGGGATGTTCGGCAGTGACGTCATCGCGGGGACGCTGTGGGACCTGCAGCGGAACGGGATCTCACCGTATCTGGACCGGCTCGGGCTCGACGATCGGGCGCGGGACTACCGCGACCTCGGGTTCGATCTGGTGGCGGTCGGCACACGGTCGGAAGGCTCCGCTCAACGCGCCGTCGCCGACAACGAGCGTGAGACGGGCAAGCGCCCCGCGGCCTTCTGGGGGGACGCCCCCTGGGAGGACCTCCTCGCCGCGCACCCGGACCTTGATCTGCTGGTCGTGGCCACGCCGGACCACCTGCACACCGCGCCGATCCTCGCCGCGCTCCGGACCGGGACCCATGTGGTCGCCGAGAAGCCGCTGTGCCTCACCGTCGATGAGGCCGACACCATCATCGCGGAGTCATCGCGCAACGGGCTAGTCGTGGGGGTGGACATGCACAAACGCTATGACCCGGACCATCGCCGCATCTTCGGCGAGCTGCTGGAAGGCCTCGGCGACCCGATCTACGCGCGCGGGGTGCTGGAGGAACCGCTGGAGGTCTCCACGCAGACCTTCAAGTGGGTGGAGGACAGCGACCCGTTCACCTACGTCGGCATCCATTGGGTCGACCTGTTCATGCACTATCTCAAACTGCAGCCGCTGGCGGCCTACGCGGTCGGGCAGAAGAAGCGGCTGCGCCGGGACTTCGGCAAGGACGCCTTCGACGCGGTGCAGGCGGTGGTCACGCACCGGTGCGGTCTCACGGTCATCTATGAGAACAACTGGCTGACGCCCGCCGATTTCGAGGGGCCGGTCAACCAGGAGAGCCACCTGGTCGGGGCCCACGGGAAGGTCGAATCGGACTCCCAGTACCGCGGCCTGCGCTACTGGATCGAGAACCGAGGCAGCCGCACCGCGAACACCCACTTCTTCCGGCAGGTCCGGCGACCGGATGGATCACGGGTCTCCCTGGGCTACGGCAAGGACAGCCTCATCGACTGCATCGAGAAGGTGCTGCACGTGAGGGCGGGAACGCCGGCCGCCGAGCTGGAGGGCACGTACCCGGATGCTCCCAGCCAACGCCTGCCGATCGCCGTCGTCCATGCCGTTCGCGCCGTGCTCGCCCGTAACCACGCGCACTTCGAGGCCGGACGAGCGCCGGTGGCGACGGCGTCGTTTGGGCCGGAGGGCATCCAACTGCACGACCCCTACGGGCAGGAGCCGTCGGCGGAGATCTACGCAGGATCCGTATGGCCCGAGCGCCGCGGCCCCGCCGCCCGCGGCGCGGAAAGGCGGTGAGACGCAGTGAGGACCCCGATCGGTGATGGCAGGGAACTGATCCGGATGGTCGAGCAACCCTTCGAGTCGGAGACTGATCTGGAGCTCATTCTCTCCGAGCACCCTGAACTCATCACCGATGGCCTCGTCGGCGATGGCGCGCCGCCGCGCTGGCTGCTCATCTCTCGGCAGGTCGGGGTGGATTTCGGGAGCTGGAGCAACCGCTGGGCGGTGGACCTGCTGTTCGTGGATGAGCACGCGGTACCTGCGTTGGTGGAGGTGAAGCGCAGCAGCAACCCGGGGCTGCGGCGGGGCGTGGTGGCGCAGGTCCTGGACTACGCTGCCAGTGCGGTCCTGAGCTGGTCGGCCGAGCGGCTGCGGACCACCTTTGCCGAAACGTGGGAGGCCCGGGGTCGCGACCCGGGCGCCGTGCTCGACGAGTTCCTGAGGGACGCGGGAGGCACCGACGGCTTCTGGCAGCGGGCGAACGCAAACCTGCAGGCCGGCAAGATCCGCCTCGTCTTTGCGGCCGACGAGGTGCCCGCCGAGCTGCAACGGGTCCTGGGCTTTCTCAGCCGCCAGATGCGCACGGCCAGTGTGCTGGCGGTGGAGGTGAAGCGGTTCGGCGCACCCGTAGCCGACCGCGGCCCGCGCCGCCGAAGCCCTGCCGCCGCCCGCACAGGAGCCCGCAGCGGTCGCCTCCCTTGACCCAGGACTCCTGAACGCATAGAATCCGGGCCTCTCAGGCGCGGCGCCCGCCGGTCCGCGTGGCGTGCCGGGATGGTGGAATCGGCAGACACAAGGGACTTAAAATCCCTTGAGGCTCACGCCTCGTGCGGGTTCGAGTCCCGCTCCCGGCACCAAGCGAGTAGACGACCGCCGCTCACGTCGTGAAGGTCCTCGTCTGCCCCTTCGGCTCGGACTCCAGCAGCCTGCGGACGGGACCTGTACCCCGGCATCGACTACGCGGACGGATGGCAGGCGCCATGTTCGCTTCTCTCCTGATGGTGCCGTTCCTCACGCAGCTGGACGGTGGCCGACCCAACCTCGCCTTGGCCCCCGGGGGCGCGGTGGTGAGCGGCCCGCGCAACGCGTCGGGCAGCGTGGGGCGGCCGCCCGCGGTCAATGACGGGGAAGTCACCGACTATGGGCCAAACCACGGGTACTCGTGGGGCTGGTTCGATGAGCCGCTGATCGTGACGTTTCCCCAGTCGACCACGCTGAACAAGGTCGACCTGTTGCTGTTGGATGTCGACGATCGGGCCTACGACTTGCGGCTGGAGTTGAGGGTGGGGGCTGCGTGGAGGCTGGCGGAGGAACGCCGGCGGGCGGGCGGGTGGGTGACGTTCGTCATGGAGGCACAGGAGTGCGAGGCAGTTCGCGTCGTCTTCACCGGCGGGACGCTGGACGTGAGGAGCTACCATGTGGTGGAGCTCGCGGCCTACCACACCCCCGATCCCGGTGTCGACTCCCCGCTGAAAGCCGCGTGGCTGGCCTCCCAGGAGACGCGCGCCCGCGGAGGACTTGGCCTCCTGGGGGTGGAGGACGCCCTCGAGGCGGTCTTCCTGGATCCGACGGCCTTCGCGCGGGCCAAGAGGCAGACGGAGGGGGAGCGGCGCTGGATCGACCGGGACGGCGACCGCGATCCCGATCTCATCGTGCTGAAGGACCAGGGCGCCGTTGTGGTTGTCATCGACGACGACGATGATGCGCCATCGGCCGTGCCTCAGCCGGATCGAGACAGCGACTGCTGGATCGTCGATCTGGACCTCGACGGGCGGCCGGACCGCGTGTTCGACCGCTTCGACGACGACGGAGACGGCGATGTGGACCGGGAGCACCACTACTACCTGCATTTCGGGTGGTTTGGGCAACGACCGGGGCTGGTGCTCATCTGGGATTACAACGACAACAACCGCACTTGGGCTCTTGACCGCTTCAGCTACGACCAGGGCCGCTGTCAGTGGGACTGCGACTTCGGCGGCGATGAGGGGTTCTCGATCTTCGTCCATGACCCGCGCACCGAAGCCTGGGAGGCGGAGTGGGAGTGTCCGTTCTACTTCTACGACCCCGATGGTGACGGGCTAGCCGAGGAGGCGCTGCGCCTGGAGGGCTACGGGAGACGCATGCAGGCCCTGCGCTACAGCCTGGACGCCGACGATGACGCCACCGTGGGGCAACCCTACGACTACGACTGCGCCCTCGTCGCTCTCGGGCCTGTGGAGCTACCGGAGGCCTGGTTGAGGTCGACCCCCTTGCGGGTGGGGCGGACGGGGCCGTACCTGCCCTGGCAGACGGCGCGGGAGGCGGTGCAGAAGCTCCCCTGGAGCCGGACGCTGCTGGTGTGGGACGAGGCCGACTGCAACATCGACCCGGCAGACGGCGCCCGCCACGAGCGCTGGGAGGGCATCATCAATGCCCCCTATGCCGGCTTCCCTCAGGTTGGGGGGCCGGCCTGCGGCCTGCTGAACAAGCGGTACGAGCTGGACTCCGACAACAGTGGCGAGCTCCGGCTCTACTCGAGCCCGGTGGACGGCCGGATGCACCTGTACGGCGCTGAGCGGGGGACGCTGTGGATCGACGCCGACGACAACCGAGTCGCCGATCGCATCGTAGAGTACCGGGACACGAACGCCGACGGGCTGTTCGATGCGTGGCACATGGACGACGATGCCGATGGGACGCCGGAGCGGACCTTCCGACACCCGTCGGCGTTGGGAGATCCGGGCGTGGCCTTGAGGTTGGACTGGCGGCACGTCCGCGATGCGTATCGGCCGCTGTTGGAGCGGAGCCTCCAGGACCATGCCGCTGTAGCTGCGGCGCTCGATCGACCCTTGACGGAGAGCCCGGGAAACGGTAGGCTTGAGGCGCTGCGGTGGGCGCTGGAGAACCGCATCCATCGTTGGTTTGAGTCCGGGATAGCTGTATCCCGAGCCGCGAGCGACGGCGGGCGCGCGGAGGGATTTGAACATGTCCGCGATTCCTGGGAACGTGGGCAGTTCGAGGACGCCCTTCGGCGGATGGGCGCGCTCACCCGCGAGGCGGGGCAGCCCTGATCCTGCACTGCGAGGAGCAGACGCGGATGAAGACGGAGAGCGGTCAGCCGACCATCTACCTGTTGGACGTAACGAACCGCGATGCGGTCCAGACCTCCCGCATCAGCCTCTCCAAGTTCCAGAAGACGGTGGTCAACTGGTACCTCAGCCAGATGGGGATTCACCAGTCCGAGATGGGCTTCCCCACCTATAAGCACGAGATCAACTACATCAACGGGAATGTCGCTCTGGCCGAGCGCGGGGTCTTCGGCGACATGATCCTGTCGGGCTGGACCCCGGCCAAGACGGACCTCGTCCGGAAGGCGGTCGAGCAGACGAACATCAGGAACCTGAACATCTCGGTCTCTACGTCCAGGATCATGACGGAGGGCAAGTTCCAGGGCCGCATGGACCGCGAGGACATCATCCACATGATGACCGACGCGGTGGATGCCGCCAAGGCCGCCGGCATCGAGTTGCTGGGCGTCAACGCCGAGGACGCCTCCCGCACGGACGAGGGCCCGGACGAGGACTACCTTCTGCGGTTCGCCTTGGCCGCCAAGGAGCACGGCGCCGATCGCATCCGCTACTGCGACACGCTCGGATACGACCTGACCCACACCATCTACGAGAGCGTGCATCGGGTGGCGGAGGCCGTGCAGATCCCCGTCGAGCTCCACTGCCATAACGACCTCGGCTACGCCGTCGCCAACTCCATCGAGGGCGCGATGGGCGCCATCGACGCGGGCGTGGACGCCTACATCAACACCACCGTCAACGGCATGGGGGAGCGCGCCGGAAACGCCGACATGGTCTCTGTGATCCTGGCGATCTGCAAGTCGCGCGGTCTTCGCGAGCGCAACCTCCTCGATCCCACCATCGACCTCACGATGTCCTGGAAGATCTGCAACTACGTCGCCGATGCCTTCGGCGTGCCGATCCCCATCAATCAGGTCGGCGTCGGGGCCAACGCCTTCGCGCATGAGTCGGGCATCCACGCCGACGGCGTCCTGAAGGACCGGCACAACTACGAGCTCTACTCCCCGGAGGAGCTGGGACGAGGCGAGGACGACCTCTGTGAGAAGCACCCGACCGGACGCGTCATCACCACCGGCGAATACGGCGGCCGGGCCGGCATGAAGCACGTCTGCGAGCAGCACAACATCCCGATCTTCGACGAGCAGGAGATGCTCGAGCTGATCATGGCGGTCAACGCGCACAACCAGCTCCCGCTGACACCTGACGAAATCCGCTTCATCGCGGAGCATCCCGAGGAGACGCGGCAGATCATCCGCGTCTTCCCGATGAACGCGTAACGGGGGGAAGTCGCGGAGTTGCGGAGCTGGGTAGCTGCGGAAAACGGCGGGGCGCACCGTGCGCCCGAGGCAGCCCGCCTTCGGGAGCGCTCTCCCGGCCCAGCCCGCGAAGTGCCCCGCAGTTCCCCACTTTCACAACTCCGCAACTCCGGCCGCCCAAGGAGGCGAACAAGATGTCTGCAACCGAGGCTCTGAAGAAGATCGAGACGACGGAAGTTCAGCCGTGCAAGAAGGCGGCCTTGGCGTATTCAGGGGGGCTCGACTCGTCGCTATGCGTGGAGCTGCTCCGCCGGAAGTATGGCGCCGAGGAGATCGTGGCGATCACGGTCGATGTCGGCC
>VGFB01000259.1 GCA_016869015.1 Armatimonadota bacterium | reverse complement strand
AGCCGCTCGGCCGCGGCCTGGACGTCCGCCGCGGTGTCCAGCGCGCCGCCGGGCCCGGTGACCAAGCGCGTGTGGCCGAGCTCTCCACACTCATCGATGATCTGTTGCGCGTTCTCGGTGGTGGGGATGCCGCCGTGGGCGCTGCAGGCGACCAGGCCCAGGTCATCGATCAGCTGGCGGACGTCCCTCGGCGCCATCCCGTGCAGCCCAGCGAACTCCACGCCCTTGTAGCCGATCTCGGCGACCTTCTTGAGCACGGCCGGGAAGTCCTGCGCGGCCCACTCCCGGAGGGTGTACAACTGCAAGGCAATCGGTTTCATGCGTGTGGACTCCTCATTCCCTTCGTCTTCCGGCGTGTCGGGACTCCAGTCCCGGCACGACCGCCGTGTTCACCGCAGCGCCCGCAGCACCTCCAGGGCGATCAGATGATTCCCCTCCAGATTGAGGTGTACCCCGTCCGTCATGAACAGGCTTGCCTTGTCCGGATGTCTCCGGGTCGGGTCGTAGACGTCGAGATACGCGCAGTCGGTCTCCTCGGCGATCCGTCTCAGCAGCGCGTTGTACTGCTCGAGCACCTCGGGCTTGCCGAACAGCGATGCGGAGCCGCGCGTTTCCAGCAGCTTCTCTGCGTTCGGCTTCGTGATCTCGTAGACAGAGGAGGTCGAGGAGAGCAACGTGATGCGCGCTCCCGTCTCCGCGCGAATCCTCTCGATGGCTGATCGGAAGAGCGCCTCGAAGTCCCCCGGTGAGACCACGGCCTCGGTGAAGCCCGAGCCGCTGGTGAGCTTCGTGTCGTTATGGCCCAGGAACACGAGGACATGGGTTGGCCTGGGCTCAAAGAGCCGATCGTACATCGGGGCGCGGTAGGCGCTCGGGTCGCCGCTGAGCCGCTGCCACACGCGCGTGATGTAGTCTCCGCCGACCCCCGCGTTCCGCACTGTCACCTGCTCGCCACGCGCCTCCCGCAGCCAGAAACCGACCTGGTCCACGTAGTTCCAGCCACGATGGAAGTCGGTCAGCGAGTCGCCGAGGAACAGCAGGTGCGCGGGCAGCGGGCCGAGCTCCGTCGCGCTCGCCGCGTCCGCAAAGGCCTGGTACGTCTCCTCGCTCACGGCGTCCACGTTCGCAGTCGCCATCGCGCCGAGATCGCCGACGACGAAGGCGACCTCGGTCAGGCCCGCCCGGGCGGCGGTAACCTCGTAGATGGCCCGTCCACCGGCATCGAGGGCCAGCGGTTCAGCGCGCGGTGCTTCCGGATCGCGGACGAGCGCCTGAACGGGGCCGCTTGCGGCGGGCCTCTCGCCCTCAGTGCCCTCCAGCGTGAACACGAGCCTCTCCCCCACCCTCACCATGGCGTACGGTGGGCTCACCGTGATACGGCCCTCACCGCGTCGAACCACCTCGAGGGCCACGTCGTCGAGGTACGCCCGAGCGCCCTCTCCCTCGAGGTTGATGGCGGCGGTCACGCGGTCCACGTTCACGTCTGTCGGGGTGAACTCAAGCGAGGTTGACTGCCAGTCCTCTGCGAGGCGCAGCGCGGCATCCTGCCAGGTCCAGGTGTACGGCTCGAGCCCCGGCCGATCCGGGCGGTAGTTGATGACCCCCAGGCGCAGATCGCCCTGGCCCTTCGCCCACACGGACAGTCGGTACTGCAGACCGAAGGAGGCGGCCGCCTGCACGTTGTGGATGCGGGCCCAGTGCTTGCCGTCGTCGCCCGGGGCGGCCCTCAGCAGCGCCGCCCGGGACCCGCCGTGCACCTGGGCCGGGTCGGCCGCGGACGCGACCTCTCCGACCCAGTATGAGGGCAGCGTCCACTGCTGGATCGCGCCGTCGGCGACAGCCTCAAAGCCGGGATTCGCGACGAGGTTGGCGTCCTGCGCGGCGCCCGGTGCGCCGAGCAGCAAGAGGATCGGCGCGAGGGGCGCTCGGTGGGACACGAGGGCGCCTCCGCTCATCAGAATGACAGCAGGCAGTGCCAGATGTACACGTAGCCGAGCGCGTCCACATCCTCCCAGACGCGCTGGACGAGCTCCCGATCACCCTTGATCTCGGGCAGGTCCTTCAGCTTCTCCTGCCACGGGATGCAGACGCCGGGGGGACGACTCGCTTCCTGCGTCTCGGCGTGGTTACTCATGTCAGTACACCCCATACTCGCGGACGAAGTCGGTCATCGCCCGCATGTTCTCGACGCTCGTGTCATCCTGCATGATCGCCGAGGCGTCGCAGATGTAACCCCCGTCGCGTGCGACGCCGTCGATGACGCGCTTGCAGTGCTCGCGGACCTGGTCGGGCGTACCGTAGCTGAGCAGGAAGTTGGGGATGCCGCCGCTGAGGCA
This sequence comes from Armatimonadota bacterium, assembly GCA_016869015.1. Classification (GTDB taxonomy): domain Bacteria; phylum Armatimonadota; class Zipacnadia; order Zipacnadales; family VGFC01; genus VGFC01. Next base: position 3,702 of record VGFB01000259.1, on the reverse strand, counting down.
GAAGCGATCGCCCAGCACGTCGTGGACCTTGAGGATGTCGTCCTGGTCGACGTGGTAGATGATGCTGCCCGCCGGGAGCTCGGCGAAGGACTTCAGGTGCGGGCGCCAGTTGCCCTCGGCGTAGAAGAGCACCTGATGCCCGCGGGCGATGATCTCCTCGATGATCGGCTTCAGCGTCGCCCAGTAGTAGCGCTCGAACTGCTCAGGCGACACGAACGGGACGCACCCCCGGTGCATCCAGATGGAGATCGGCACCTGCTTGTCCGGATCGGCGCCGGAGAGGGCCACCCAGGTGAGGTGCGGCATGAGCGCCTCACAGGCGGCCAGCACCTTCTCGGGCCGCTCGAAGAGGTCCATCGTAAGTCCGATGAACCCGCGCAGCTTGTCGGCGAGGATGTCGAAGGGCGCCTTCAGGATGCCGGCGATGGCGGAAACCGTTCCGGACTCGGCCCGCAGGCGCGCGGCCTGGTCGCCGAAGCCCGAGAAGTACTGCATCATCGCCATGCCGCCCTTGACGAAGGCGAGGTTGTTGCGGAAGCTCGTGGGCGACCCCGGCGGCTCCACATCGCGCGACGCCCGGGGCAGCCAGACGTTGTACAGGAAGCCCGTGGGGTCCTCGATGAGGGCATCGTAGTCCTCGGGCTGCATGTAGGCGAAGCCCTCGGGCGGCTCCTTGTACTGAAAGCCCACGTCGGGGTCGAGGTCGATCCCGGGGACGGCGTAGTATGCCGTGCCCTGGGCCTCGGTGAGCCCGGTCCACACGTAGACCATGTTGCCCACGACGGCGTCCCAGTCGAAGTCCGCCGCGCACTTGCGGGCGGCGTCGAAGGCCTTCGTGTAGTCGTGGGTCACTTCCTGACACGTGTAGCCGGCGTACTTGGCGGTGAACTCGGCGACGAAGGGCCGGATCGGCACCTTGTCGGGCTTGCCGTTCCTCATCGCGGTCGTATACCGCTTCAGGCGCTCCTGATACAGCCGCTCCATGTCTTGCGCCATGGTCCTTGCCTCCCGTCGTTCCCCGGCGTTCGCCCAGCCTGTCCCCCGTCGTCAACCCCGCAGTTTCGCAAGCAGCCATGCCATGTTCTGGCCGAGCAGCTTCATCGTCTTCAGCCCCTCCTCATCCTCCTCGACCTGGCCGATCTCGCGACCGAAGGCCAGGTTCCAGTACACCGAGCCGGGGACGATCATCTGCCCGATGAGGAAGTAGTGGTTGATCGAATCGAAGACCGGCACGGCGCCCCCGCGACGCACGGCGACGACGGCCGCTCCGACCTTGCGTGCAAACATGTCGTCATTGGCGCGGGCGACGAAGAACGCTCGGTCGCAGAGCGCCTTCAGCTGCGCGGTCATGTCGGCGAAGTAGGTCGGCGAGCCGAGGATGATGCCGTCGGCCTCGTCCATCTTGGCCAGGCACTCGTTGATCACGTCGTCCTTCACCGCGCACTGCCGGTCCTTGTTCTCGAAGCACCGGTAGCACGCGATGCAGCCTTTGACCGGCTTGCCAGCGAGCTGGATCAGCTCCGTCTCGATGCCCGCCGCGTTCAGTTCCTCAAACACATGCCTGATCAACAGCGCAGTGTTGCCGTCCTTCCGCGCGCTTCCGTTGATGGCGACGACCTTCATGCCATTCCCTCCCAGGCTGCCGGCGTCTTGCGCCGGTCTTGGGGACAGGTTCACTGCTTGCCTGCCGGATTCCTCGGTGAGCAGGAATCCCTCGACCACCGGGCCAATCTTGTCTCGGGGCAGCCGACCGGAGGGACCGCCGTGATCGCAGCCTGGAGCCTTGCCGTGCTGGCCGCCACGACGGGCCATGCGGCGCAGAGCGTGTGCTACGTGTCGCCGAAGGGGGACGACCGGTTCTCCGGGCTCCTGCAGGCGCCCAATGCCGCGGGAACGGAGGGGCCGGTCCGGTCATTGGGGCGCGCCCGGGACGTTGTCCGCACCTTCGCGCCCGGGCTGGACCGCAAGATCATCCTGAGCGCGGGCACGTACTACCTCGATGAGCCCCTGGTTCTGGGGCCCGAGGACTCCGGGACCGCCGAGCGCCCCGTGGTCTGGGCAGCTGCAGAGGGGGCGACGGTGGTGTTGAGCGGCGGACGGCCGATCACAGGCTGGACGCCGGGGGAAGGCGGAGTGTGGAAGGCGCTGATCCCGGAGGCCCGGGATGGTCAGTGGCCCATCCGGCAGCTGCGGGTGGGCGACGAGATGCAGACGCTCGCGCGCCATCCCAACGCCGTGCCCGGCGAGCCCTATACCGGCGGGTGGCTCTTCGCGCGCCCGAAGCTGGCGGCGGCCGGGGCCTTCGGCTCGACGGTCGCCAACATCCACACGCCCGCCGACTGGATCGAATGGGAGATGGACGTTCCCGCGACGGGGGAGTACGCGCTCTGGGTGCTCTATGGCGCGCTGAACGCGCCCTTCGGGCGGACGGACATGGCGGGCCGCACGGCGTTCCAGGTCGACGGGGGCGAGAGCATCCCGCTGGAGAGCCTGCCGGACACCGGAAGCTGGCAGACCCTCAGGTGGTCCCGCTGCGCGACGCTTCCGTTGACCCAAGGCACGCGCCTCCTGCGCTGGACGAACCGGCAGGGCGGGGGCCTCAACTTCGACGCCTTCGCCGTCTGTGACGATCCCGACTGGACGCCGCAGGGAACCGACCTTGCTCAGCCGGCTGCCGGGCGGCATCTCACGCTCATCCAGGCCGAAGCCTGGAAGGACGCCAAGGGTCGCGAGATGACGCGCGATCTTCACTTCCCGACCGGTCCTGACACGCTGCCCTTCGGGGAGGGCGACATCCCGGCGGGTTGGGACCTGACCGGCGCCGATGTGATGATCTTCCCGGCCTGGGGCTGGGTCGGGGGGCCCATTCAGGTGGGCGGCGTGGACTGGGAGGCCTGCGAGCTGAAGCTGACCGGCCGGAACGTCCAGCAGAACATCGAGCGCGGCAATCGCTACTATCTGCGGAACGTCCCGCAGGCGCTCGATCAGCCTGGCGAGTTCCACTGCAACGACGCGGCGGGCGTGCTGAGCTACCTCCCGCGAACCACCGACTTCGAGCACCCGGGCGTGGTCGCGCCGCGCCTCGACCGGATCATCGAGATCAGTGGCCGGGCCGAGGATGACGCGTGGCCCGAGCACATCCGCTTCGAGGGGCTGAGCTTCAGGGACACGACCTACTCACCGGGCCTCGAGTCGCTGTACCAGGACCCGGATGCGGCGGTCTGGATCCGACACGCGCGGGACATCGCCATCGAGGGCTGCACGTTCACGCAGCTGGGCGGGAACGCGGTGAACCTCACGCTGAACGCCACTCGCTGCAAGGTGCTCGGCTGCGGGATGACCGACCTGGGTGGCGGCGGGGTCATCATGACCGGCGAGAGGACGGCCGACCAGCCGACCAACTGCGTCGTCGCGGGTTGCCGGATGAGCTTCCTCGGGCGCATCTACAAGCACGTCGCGGGAGTGTACGTCACCACCGGCAGCGGGCACCGGGTCGCTCACAACACGATCACCCACGTGCCGCGTTACGGGATCTCGTTCAAGTCGTACAACGCCGAGGCGTGCTCACACGACAATATCGCCGAGTACAACGAGCTGCTCCGCACCAACCTCGAGACCAACGATACCGGCGCCATCGAGACCCTTGGCCGAGATCGGCAGCCGAGCGGCAACATCATCCGTTACAACCTCATCCTCGACGTC
>VGFB01000258.1 GCA_016869015.1 Armatimonadota bacterium | reverse complement strand
TCTCGTGCTCCGTCCAGGGCCGCCGGATCAGCACGTTCAGGCAAAGCAGCACCCCGATCATCACCAGCAGCCACAGGCCCCACCACGCCAGCGGTCGCAGGAAGGGCACCAGGTTCTGCGGCTGCCACCAGACGGCGTCGCCCTCGTAGAACCCGCGCAGCGCGCTCTCATCGGCCACCACGAGCCAGTTCGGCAGGTACTGGTGGAAGAGCTCCGCCCACTTGTTCTCCGGCGTCGCGAAGCGGTACGGGTGGCCGAGCACGCCGAACAGATTCTGGACGAAGTCGTGACCGGCGAGCGTCTCGCCGATCACCAGCATGATGTACACCACCAGGAGCTCGACCTGGCTGAACGCCTGGCGAGGCCGCAGGCGGTTGAGCAACAGGTTCAGGACGGCGAGGCAGAAGAGGATGAAGACGGGCGTGATGAAGAGGGGGAGGCACGAGCCGTCAAGGGAATACCATCGCACCTCCGCCACCGTTACCCAGTAGGCGTTGACGGGCATCAACAGCAGGCCCAGGACAATCGCGCGCGGGGTAATGGTCGGGCGGAGCGCCGGTCGCGGCTCGGCCGTCGGGATCGGAACTTCCGCTTGCACGGCGGCGATTCTACGGTTCGCCGGCCTCAGTGTCAAGGCAACGCCGGGAGGCGACTTCCAGCGGAACCACGGACAGCCCGGCGCGTCTGTACAGGAAGCGCCCGCTCGCTCGGAGCGGCTTGGAGGCGCTAAGCATGAAGCCGACGATGGTCCTCCTACTGGCGGCGTGCGGTCTTGTCGCGCAGGCCGAGCCGCCCGCCCCTGACCTGCCTCGGCCCCAGGTGCGGCTTACCTACCGACATGTGCACGTACCGATCGCCGAGGACCTGCTGGGCGCGCCGGCCGCGCCGCCGCCGGGGGATGTCGAGTCGCCGGCTCACGGGGACGCGCCGAGCGTTCGCCTGGTCCCCGGAGACTGGGCGGAGCGCGTGACGCGGCTTGTGGCCGAGGGGAAAGCGGAGGTACTGCACGAGCCGAGTGTCTCCACAATTGACGGGTACTGGGCGACGGTCTACCTGGGGGATCCGGAGGCGAAGGAGCCCGACTTCCTCTTCCAGGCGCGCCCCATTGTCGTGGAGGGCGGGGCGATCTGGCTGTCGGTCGCCTACGGCACGTTGCGGCGCGCCGGTCAGACGCCGCGCCTCGTCGAGGGCGTCGGTGGCGAGACCCAGGGGGAAGTGTGCGTGAACTGCGGGCCGGGGCTTGGGGAGGTGCTGCTGGTCCGGCAGCTGGTCGTTACCACTCGCCTGCAGGCCGGGCAGTCGGCGCTGGCGGGCGGAGCGAAGTGGGCCCTCGAGGACGCGGCGGGCCTGGCCGCCTCACCCGACGAGTGGGTGGTGGTGACCGCCGCGGTGGAGGCGGCGCCCGAATAGCGGCCTATGGTGGGTTGCGGTGGGCGGCGATGCGGCCGGATATCTCGGTGAGTTCACCATGGTCGGCCCAGACGCCGCGACACTTCCTGCAGCCGTCCATCTGGACGCCGGGGAAGTGCTTGAACTCGAACCCTTCGAGCCGATCCAGGCAGACGGGACAGCGCATCGAGGAGTAGGGGGCCGCCGGCTGGCCCCGGGCCGGGGAGAAGGCTCTGTCGATGCGCTCTAGAGCCGCCGGGTCGTGCTTAGCGACGTCATCCAGCTCGCCGCGGTCGAACCAGGCCCCACCGCAACCGCGGCACCCTTCCACGGTGACGCTCTCGACGACCATCGGCTCCAGGACCTTCGTGCAGCGCGGGCAGATGCGCATGGGCTCCCTCCCGCCACAGAGTCACGCCGTCGCTCAGGGCTGCAAGGACCCTGCCATGCCGTCGGCAGGACTGCGGGGCCTCGGCGCCGAAGGGTACGGCAGGCACAAGCGCACTGAGGTTCGACGCGGGTAGGGGTTCTTCCTCGTCGGACGACGGAGTAGGGGAGGGGTCGCCATGAACAGCGGCTTGCCGAGACCGGACCGGGATCCCGTCCGCACCACGATTGTGGGCGGTCAGCCGAGCGTGCGTACCAAGGAGTCGCTGCCCGTGCCGGAGGGCATCGAGCGCGTCATCCTGCGGGCGGCCGGGGACCCTCGCTTCCGCCGACAGCTCCATGGCGACCGTGCCGCCGCCGTCCGCAAGGCCGGGATCAGCCTAACCCTCACTGAGGCCGCCCTCCTGTCCTCAGTGAGCGCGGAGCAGCTCGACCAGCTCATCGGCCAAGCCGCGCCGCCCCCCGAGCCGCGCCGCTCGTTCCTCCAGCACGCGGCGGCGTGGGCTCTCGGCCTCCTCGGCGGCGCAGCCGCGGCCGGCGGCTGTACGCGCGAACGCGAGGATCCGCCCCTGGCCACCATGGGCATGAGGGGCGACGAGCCCCCCGGCCCGGCCACCGAGGGCATGCGCCCCGATGAGCCTCCGCCCAAGGAACGCGATCCGGCTAGCTGGGGCATTCGCCCGGATGAGCCTCCGCCCCCGACGCGGGGCATCCAGCCCGACGTCCCCCCGCCGAAGGACGCGCCTTCGCCCGGGCCCGTGACCGGCGCCCGGCCCGACGCCCCGCCGCCGCAGGAACCGCGGACGGGACCGCGCGGGATGGGGCCGGACACGGGACACCGCGCCGACATACCCCCAGCGAAGGGCGGGTAGATGGCCGACCTCACGCTTGTCAATGCGAACATGCTCTACGTGCGGTACGTGGACGCCGTAGAGCGCGAGTTCCACCTTCCGTTGGGCCCGCTGTACCTGGCCAAGGCCCTCGAAGACGCCGGCTTCGAGGTCGACTTCCGCGACTACCAGCGCGTCGAGTCCGAAGACCCCTTCCAGCCGCATACGATTGCCGACTTCATGGCCGATCCGGCGCCGGTCGTCGGCGTGAGCTGCATGACCAATCTGCTGCCCTTCGCCGTGCTGGGGCTGCAGGAGTTCAAGCGGCGGCACCCGGATCGTCTGGTGGTCCTCGGCGGCGTGGGTTCGATGAGCATCGAGGCGGAACTCCTCCGGCGCTTCCCCTGGATCGACGTGATCAGCCGCGGGGAGGGCGAGAGAACCGTTGTCGCCCTGATGCAGGCGGTGCAGGCCGGGCGCCCGCTGGAGGCGGTGCCGGGCATCTTCTTCCGGCGGAACGGGCAGGTCGTGGCAACGCCACCGCCGGAGCGCGTGACCGATCTCGACGCTCTCGGGCTGCCGGCCTATCACAAGGTCGACCTGAGGGCCTACGACGCCTACGGCATGGTCACCTCGCGGGGCTGCCCGTACCCCTGCACCTTCTGCAGCGTCGCGCCCATCTGGGGCCACGCCTCCCAGTTCCGCAGCAACGAGAGCATCATCGAGGAGATGCGCTTCCTCCACGAGCAGGCGGGGGCCGACCTCTTCCTCTTCCAGGACGAGTTTTTCGTGTCCTCGAAGGCCCGGGTGATGAGCTTCTGTGAAGCGCTCGAGAAGTCCGGCTTGCAGGTGATGTGGAAGGCCTTCGGGCGAATCAACCTCACCGACCTCCAGACGATGCAGGCCATGGAGCGAACGGGGTGCGTGGAGCTGCGGTATGGGATCGAGTCCGGCTCGAACCGGATCCTCGAGAGGACGAAGAAGGGTTTCACCGCTGAGGACGCAGTGCGGGTGGTCGGAGAGGCGGTGAGGGTCTTCCGCCGAGTGGACTGCTTCTACGTCTGGGGCTTCCCGTTCGAGACGCTGGACGACTTCCACCAGTCGCTCTTCCAGATGATCGCCTTCCGGATGCTCGGCGCGCGGATCCTGCCCTCCCTGCTGTGCCTGTTGCCGCAGACGGAGATCTACCGGGAGGAGGGTCTCGCCGACCGCCTCGAGTTCTGCCGCGAGCTGTTCCCGGAGTACATGATCACCGGTCACGAGGTCTCCCACTCGGGGCACGTCAGCGCCGCGCCCGAGCATGCCTACCTCTTCGACTTCATCGAGCAGCACCCGGACCTGTTCCCCGGCTTCTTCCACGTGGACCTGGAGGGCAACGTCTTCCCGAAGCTGCGGATGCTGCAGGAGTTCGGCTTCTACCCGGCGGACGACGGCCCGGCCGATCCGGAGAGCTGCGGCGCGCACTCGCCTCGCGTCGCTGAGCCGCAGGAGCGAATGCTGACGGCCCGGGCGAGGGACTAGCGGCTCCGGCGGCGAACCGTACCCCGGTCCGTCAGTCAACCCGCGCTGCGAGTCCGGCGTCCTTGACTTCGTGGCGGGGCCTTGGCTATAGTCACCAACGGAAGCGGGCGGCTCGGTCGGCGCCGGCTGCCGCAACCTGTCTTCGGGGAGGGCCAGTCCAGATGAAAGCGCTTCGGATCCTGGTTCCGGCGGCCGTCTTGTTGGCCGCGGGGGCCTCGTACGCCCAGGAGCCGGTGGACATCGGCGGCATGACCGTCGCGCGGATCCGCGAGAAGGGCCCTTACGAGAGCCTCGCGGCGCGCATCTCGCAGGTCGAGAAGTGGATCGCCGACGTGATCTCGTATGAGAACACCAAGACCCCCAAGGTCCGACTGGCCCGCAAGAACGGTGTGCTGCACGTCTGGTGCGGGGATCGACCGGTGATCGACATCTACCCGGCCGACGCCGCGGCGACGAACATGACCGAACAGGGGTTGGGGCAGTTGTGGATGAAGAACATCAAGGAAGCGCTGCCGCGCTCCACGCCGGTCTCGAAGGGCGGGGGGGCCCCTCCACCGGGCGCGGGGACGCCGCCGACCACGCCGGAGGTCCCCCGGGTACCGACCGGGGGGGTGACGGTGGCGGCGAACCACACAGGCGGCGAACCGTCCACGGGGCTCTCGGGCCAGGCGCCCGGGTCCAGCACGCAACCTTCGGGAGAGATCGTGCCCGCCGCACCGCCCGACGACACGCTCCCCGCGCCGGAGAAGACGCCTCGCAGCGCGGCGCTGCTGATGGTGCTGGAAGCGCTGAACATGGCCCGGATGCTGCCGGAGGACGAGTACCTTGCCGGCCGCGATGTGCTGGCCTCGAATCTGATCGGGAACCTGGAGCCGTTCATGGTTGAGGTCCGCACGGCGGGCGAAGCCTCCGGCCGGCCTCAGCCGCCGCGCCCGCCCTTGCCGACCGTGCCGCCGCCCACCGTCCCAACGACGCCGACGGTCACCCCGACGACGCCGACCTCGACGCCGCTGCCGCCGGCCGTCGGTACCGGCGGTTCGGTGGTCCCGCGGGTGCCCACGGTGCCCTCGACTCCCTCCGTGCCCGTCGGACCGGCGGTGAAGCCGCCTGTCTCCGCGCCGCCGACCGGCGACCCGAACACCGCCCGCGTGCCGCAGAAGCAGCGCATCAAGCGGAAGTTCGCCGCGGCCCAGGATCCCTTCTTCGCGCTGAAGAACGCCGGAGACGCCAGGGCCGACGAGGCCGGACGCCTGCTCACGGAGTCTCGCTCCGCCTTCACGGACGGTGACTTCGACACGTCGGAGACGAAGGTCGACGAGGCCCTGCGGCTCATGGGAGTCCCGATCCCTCAGTAACGGAACCTCGTCCGTCGCCGCTTGCGGAGTTCGGGGGCACGACTTCGATTCGGTCAGCCACGAATCGGGTCCTGTCCCCGAGTTCCTTTCTGGTGAGGCACGCCATGCCGCTTCGGGCCGTCCTGGTCGATCTCGACGAGACCCTCTACGCCCCGGGGGCGGCTCTCATCCGCACGGTGGACGCGCGGATCACGGCCTTCATCGCGATCCGGACGGGGTTGTCCTGGCCGCGCGCCGATGAGTTGCGGCGCGCCCTCTGGTGGGAGTATGGCACAACGGCGCGCGGCCTGAACCGGCTCTTTGACATCAGCGAGCGGGACCTGAACCGGTTCGCCGTCGACTCCGTCGATCCGCGCCCGCACGTCCGTCCCGATCCGGCCCTTGCCGGGCATCTTGCCCGCATCCCGGCTCCGTGTCACCTCTTCACGAACGCGACCCGCCGCTACGCCGAGCGCGTCCTTGCGGTGCTGGGGGTGAGGGAGTGCCTGGAGCGCATCTTCGACATCGAGTTCTCGCTCTTCAACCCCAAGCCGGCCCCGATCTTCTATCGCCGCGCCGTCGA
>VGFB01000257.1 GCA_016869015.1 Armatimonadota bacterium | reverse complement strand
CATGTGGTCTCTCGCCCGGCACCCGCCACTCCAGGACGCCCCCGGAGAAGCCGTCCTGAAGCTGTGCGAGCAGGCGGAGGCCTGTGGTCTGAACGGGCTCGAAGGTCACGCGGTTGAACGTGTCCGCGGCGACGCCATACGGTGAGGCGCCGGTCACCTCGCGCCACTCACCGTCTTGGAGCACCTCGACCTTCCAGGCGGCGGGCACCCGGCATCCGCCGACCCCCGTGTCATCAAACCAGTAGACCTCCACACAGTGCACGCGTCGGGGCTCGCGGAACGTGTACGCAATCCACTCCTCCGTGCCCAGGTGGTCCCACCAGGTGAAGCGCGGGATGGTCAGGTCGCCCGAGGCCTTCGGCTCAACGCGGTCGTTGGCGGCCCGCAGCGAGTCGGGAGGATGCACGTGGGAGGCGCGGACCTCGGCCTGCTGCGCGAGGGTCGGCGGGAGCTTCGCCTCCGCCAGCGCGGTGGTCTCCGGGATCCAGACCGCCATCTCCCCCGCCTCGCGGTGCTCCCAGGCGTAGTAGGGGATCGCGGTGACGTCGATCGGCGTCTCGTCATCGACCGGCCGGTACAGCGCCTCGGTCTCGCACTGCTCGCGGCGCAGACCCTTGCCGTGGAGGGTCATCACGCCGCCGAGGAGGTCGGGGCGCCACTCGGGCTTCAGGTCGGCGTGACGCGGCAGCGCCAGGTCGAGCACTGCACCGTCGTTGTCCGCCGCCTCAAGGCAATACACGAGGGGCCCGCGCATCAGGGCCACGCGACCGAGATCGGCGGCGACCCTCGGGTGCGCGGCGATGCGACGGACGGGCATGTCCAGCTTCAGCGTGACCGTGTCGCCGGGCTGCCAGGTGCGGCTCACGCTCAGGTACCCGTCCGCTCCGGGCTGCGCCTCCAGGCGTTCCCCGTCGACCTTCACCGACGCGGCCTCGCACCAGCCCGGGACGCGGAGCCTCAGATCGAAGGTGGTGGCGACGTCCGGGCTGATCGTGAGCTTCACCTCGCCACTCCACGGGTAGTTCGTCCTCTGCATGATCTCGACCGGTCGCCCGCCGACGCTCACCGACGCCTCGCCCTGCGCGTACAGGTTTACGTAGAGGGCGCTCCCGAGCGTCGCGTATACCAGCCCGCCGATCTGGGGGAGGAGCCGCAAGACGTTCGGCGGGCAGCACGCGCAACCGAACCACGGCTGGCGGTGGTGGCCGCCGCGACTCGCGAGCGGGTTCACGTAGAAGAACCGGTCGCCGGTCAGGGCCGCGCCGGAGATCACACCGTTGTACAGCGCGCGCTCGAGCACGTCCACGTACTCGCTGCGCCCATGCAGCAGGAACATCCGCTGGCTCCACAGGACCAGCCCGATCGCGGCGCAGGTCTCGGCGTAGGCGCTCTCGTTAGGCAGGTCGTAGGCGGTCGTGAAGCCCTCGTTGTGCGCCGAAGGTCCTACCCCACCGGTCACGTACAGGCGTCGTTGGGTCAAGTCCTCCCACAGCCGGTCCAGCGCCTTGATCAGGCCCGCATCCCCGGTCCGCAGCGCGACATCCGCCATGCCCGAGTACAGGTACATGGCTCGCACCGCGTGGCCGACCAGCTCGCCCTGCTCGCGGACGGGCAGGTGATCCTGGCAGTACTCGCGATCGCTGGAGCCGCGCCGGTCGATGAACCACTGAGCGAGCCGGAAGTAGCGGTCCTCGCCGGTCTCCTCCGCCAGCTTCACGAGCGCCAGCTCGATCTCCTCATGCCCCGGAACGCCGACGAGGCGGTCGTCGCCGAAGGTGCGGTCGATGTGATCGGCCAGGCGCGTCGCGACCTCCAGCAGGTTGCGCTTCCCAGTGGCCTGGTGGTGGGCGACCGCGGCCTCAAACAAGTGCCCGGAGCAGTACAGCTCGTGCATCACGGGGAGGTTCGTCCAGCGGTTGTCCGGCTCGACGAGCGTGAAGTAAGTGTTCAGGTAGCCGTCGGACTGCTGCGCCGCCGCGATCTTGGCAATGAGTTCGTCGGTGCGGCGATCCAGCGCCGGATCGGGATGCAGCGCGAGGTCGTAGGCGATCCCCTCGAGCATCTTGTAGACATCCGAGTCGTTGAAGTAGATGCCCTCGAACTGCCCCTCCGCGAGCTTCCCGGCGATCTCGAAGTTCCGGATGCGGCCCGTGTCCTCACACTCCTGGAAGGCGTGCGGGATGGTGACCGCGCGGTTCGTCTCCTGCCGCGGCCGCCAGAAGTCGTCCGTGAGCCTCACCTCAGTGAAGGGCACGGCCTGCCGCCGGGCCTCGGCGGAGCCCGGCGCGGCCAACAGCAGCAGCGCGAATAGGGCGACGAGCACGGATAGGCCGAACATGGGCGGGGTCCTCCGGGGATCGCGGGCCACGTTGGGGTAGTTCCAGGCCAGGCCGCCGGGCACCTTGGGGGAATCGCGGCACGGCAGACGCGGGAAGGGGAGACGAACGAGGCGACGGACATTGCGGCGTGGCCTGCGATCACCATAGCTTCTCCTATTCGCGGCATGGGGGGCTGATGGATGAATTGTGAGGCATTGAGACATGTCTGGCCAATTGAAACATGCCCAGCTCTTGCCTTGAGCGAATGCCCATGATACCATACCTAGCATGGCCGCAGCGCAAGAGGGGGGGGTGAAGCACGTGAGCCGATTGGTCGCTCCTCGAGCCACGGCTGCTGTGGTGCTTGCCGCGGCGCTCCCTGTCTTGGCTGCCGCTGACCTCCCCGCGTCGAACCTCGTTGGGAATCCCACCATCGCGGTCGATGCCGTTGGCGAGCCGTCCGGGTGGTCCCTCCTCGTGCTAGGGGGTGAGCCCCGTGTCTGGGTCGAGCACGCTGAGGCCCTACCCCCGGATGCCGCTTTGGGGATCGCCGACAGCGCCGTGCCGGGCGGATGGGGTCAGGCGGGGTGGTACTCGACGGCCCTCAAGGCCGGCCCTGGCGACCTGTACAGTGGTGGGGCGCGCGTGCGGGTGCAGCGAGGCGGCGGCGCAGGCCAAGTCTATGTGACCCTCTCGTGGTGCGGGCCGGATGGCCATTGGATCGCCAACAGCACCCGCAGTTTCGTGGTGGGCGATACGGACGGGCAGTGGGTCTCTCTCGCGACTTGTGATGCGGCGCCCCCCGGGACGGCCACCGTTCAGATCGGGCTGCGGTGCGATCAGCACGAGGGGTCGGCGCTGTTCGACGATGCTTGGCTCACGGAGTGCACATACGGCCAAGTGATCTCCATCCCTGTGCCGGACGGCTCGGCAGAGGCAGGGTCCGGGCAGAAACCTCAATGCTGGGCTACCAGCGGAGAAGGCACGTTTGGCTGGGACCACTTGCCTGCAAGCGGGCGGAGAAGTCTCCGACTGCAGAGGACCAGCGACCACGCCGGCTGGGGCACGCCTACTCTCGACCTCCCACAGTCAGACGAGCACTGGCTCTGGCTCCATTTCGCCATGCGTGCAGCTTGTCTGCAGGCATCTGGGCGCACGCGAGCCATCATTGCCTGGTTCGACGCGACCGGTAAGTGGCTCTGCAATAGCGAGGGCCCACTCACACACGACACGACGCGAACCGAATGGCGGGACCTGGAGGTCTGGGCAATGCCGCCGCCGGAAGCGACCCGGGCCCAGTTGTTGGTGCGGTCCGACGCGAACTCCGGCGCTTTCTGGTTCGACGATGCCCGACTTGAGGTGCTGTGGGCGCCCGCGCGGGTCCGGTCGCGCGATGCGCAAGGCTGGGCCGGTCTCTATGAGTGCTACCTGCGCGAAGGTGATGCTGCCCCCCTGCGTGCTGTGTCTGGAGTGGCCGCTGCCGGTCTGCTGGCCGAGGCAGGGGCGCGAGAGAGGGCCGCCGGCATCGTGGAGTCCTGGCCTACGGCGGTTTCCCGTGACGGATGGTCGGACGCAGCGATGGCTCTTGCTCGCGCCCATGCGGCAGACAAGCAGTTGCCAAAGGCCGAAGACCTTCTGGCCCAGGTCGTCAGCATGACCCCCTCTCGTGCCGCGGAGGCTTGGTGGACGCTAGGCGACGTGCGCATGGGGGCGCGTTCGTGGCAGGCAGCTCTGGCGGCCTACGACCATGCGGTTCAGTTGGGCGGGTGGCCCGCAGTGCATTCCCACGAGGGTCGGGCGCACTGCCTCGCGATGATGAAGGACCTGCCCGGGGCGCTGGCGGCGCTTGAGGAGGCGGCTGGGGACCCACGCACGGCCGCCGCGGGCCTCTTGGGGGTCGCCGAACTGAGCTTGGTCGCGGGGGACTTCCCCCGGGCGCTGTGCGCCGCGCATGGCGCCATCGCGGTCTTCCCACCTCTGCCCGATCGCCACGCTGCCTACTACGCTGCCGCAAAGGCCAGCGAGACCCTCGGCGATTGGGAAGGCGCTTGCCGTCTGTGGGAGGAGATGGAACCGCTCTCGCCCACGGCCGACTGGAGGTTCACCTCCAAGCTGTCGGTGGCGGAGTGCCTCGCGCAGATGGGGCAGGTGGAGGCAGCGCGGGATCGGCTTCGCGCTCTGGCGACGGTGACGCCAGTCGGCCCTATGGCCCAGTTGGCTGCCGACGTGATGACATCCCTCGACGGTGCGCTCGCCTTCGCGAGTCCCAACGACCGCCCGTCTGGGATGCCATTGCGGGGCCGCATCACGACGCCGAGCGAACTGGCGCGTCCGCTCCTGATCGTCTACGGAGCCTCGATGCAAGGCCCGACGACGGACGCCAACCGGCGATTGGCTGAGTACTTGGCCGAACGGCTCGCGAACACGCACCCGCTACTCCCCGGGGCTACCGCAACACCGGATACGGGAGTTGATCGGGCTCAGCTACCCTCGTCTTCGCTGTATCTCATCGGCTGGCCGACGACGAATACCCTCCTGGCGCGGCTCACCGACCAGCTGCCGATCCGCTTGGACGCCGACGCCATGCAGGTCGGTCAAGAACGCTTCGACGCAAGGACCCACGGAGTGATCTTCACCGCGCCGAATCCGCTGGGTTCCGGGACTCACACGGTGGTCTATGCTAGCCTCTCCCCGCCTGCAGTGGCTGCCGCTCCTCGCGTCTTGCACGGCTGGACCGACTATGTGGTGTACGCGATGCCTACAGCGGGTGGGGGGGACGTCCGCATCGTTGCGCAGGGCTTCTTCCGGAAATCGGGAGGAAGGTGGACCTGTTTTGCCTCCGAGGAGAGGAAGGTGCATGATGAGTAGCATCACTACGTCCCGCGGAGGGGACAGCGCCGATCCAGGCGTGTCAGACCCCCAGCCAGCTCGACCGCTTCCCCGTGTGGTCGCGCGATGGCGCGGTCAACCGGCCATAGAGGCCTGCGACAACGACTACTGCTCGGCCCCCGTCTGCACAAGCCACTGCATCGGGTATGTCGAGTGCCCGATGTACTGCCCGGGACCGTCCAACTAGGGCGGGAGGCCTGTCGCACAGCAGGCCTCGAGGCTCCGCCCGTTCCACGCGCGGATGGCGAGGGCAGCGATATGCAGCTTCAGTGGGCGGGGGACGTCGTTGTCGTGCCGGCCTCTAAGGGGGATTCCCTGTTTGTGCGTCGAGACCGCCCAGGATGGGTGCGTCTCAACGAGCAGGGAACTCGCGTGTTGCTCGCGTTCCGTGATCCGGCGTGCGCCGTCAGCGTGGCTCGCCACTTGGCGAAGGATCGTCCTGGTGACTTCGCCCGAACGTACAGAGCGGTCCGGGTCCTCGCTCGGGAATGCCGGGAGGCTGGGATTCTGGCAAGGGCAGGCTCCGTCTCTTCAGACGAGTCGCCAACCTCCACGCGGCTCGCTTCCCTGTATGCCGAACTCACGACGGAGTGCAACCTGCGTTGCCGCTACTGCTACGTCGGCCAACGGCGGGGGAAGTCCCTCGCCATGGGGCTCCCCCGCTGGAGGAGCCTCGTGCGGGAGGCGGCTCACTTGGGATGCCGTTCCGTGGCGTATAGCGGCGGCGAGCCCCTCCTCTGTGAGTTGCTGTGGCCTTTGGTGTCTGAGTGCACACGGCTTGGCATGGCGTGCACGATCCTGACCAATGGCACGTTGATCGACCATCCGATGGCTGTCAAGCTCGCGCGGGCCGG
>VGFB01000256.1 GCA_016869015.1 Armatimonadota bacterium | reverse complement strand
CGCCCTTGAAGGTGATCAGATCGGTCTTCCTCTGCGCCATGTGCACTGCACTCCCTTCGGGTAATCGCCGACCGCCGCCGTCGTAGGGGCGGACCCACGTGTCCGCCCCCCGCAGGGCAGACACATGGGTCTGGCCCTACACGCCCCCGCGGCCATCCCACCAGTACGTGCGAAACTCCCCCAAGGCCTCGCAGAGGGCGTCGACGTTCTCGGCCGGCGTGGGCGGGTAGATGCCTGCAATCATCTCAAGCCCGCCCTCGGGAGATCCGAGCTTCCGGACCTCCTCCTCAATAAGCCCCCGAATCTCGCTCCGGGTTCCGAAGGGCACGATGCTCTGCCGGTCAATGTCGAGCCGGATGCACGCCCGGCCCTTCACCTCCCGCGCCAGGTCGTCGATCCCGTTGCACAGGTCCTGCGGGTTGATGATGTCCACCCCCGCCACCAGCAGCTCATCCATGATGTCCATGATGTACCCGTCGCTGTGCAGGGCCACCAGCGCGTGCGAAGCCTTCGCGGGCTGCATCAGCGTCGAATACGCCGGGGTCATCCAACGGGCGAAGAACTTCGGGCCGATGCACGAGGCGGTCTGCGTGCCCAGGTCCTCCGCGAACTCCATCACATCCACCCCGGCCGTCAGCCACTGGTCGACGATCACCGCGTTCTGCTCGACCAGGATGTCGATCAACCTCTGCAGGCGCGGGTCCTCGGTCGCGAAGTCGAGCATCAGGTTCTCGAACCCTCGCAGGTAGTACAGCCGCATGAACAGGTAGCCGTGCGGGAGGCCGCCCTGCGTCAGGCCACCCGCCTCCTTCGCCTTCCGGACGCCTTCGAGCTGCGCGGGCCAGTCCACCGGGCCCCGGTCGCCCTGGGTCATCGGGTCGGGCGGCCGCCAGGTCTCCAGCGCGTCCCAGTCCGCCAGCGGGTGCTCGACCACGACGCCCTCGATCCCGTCGATCGCGCACTCCCAGACACAACCCCAGTTGTCGGCGAACCGCTGGTGGGCGGTGTAGACCGGGTGGAACTCCAGGTTCTCGAAGTCGCGCTGCCCCTTCTGAAACCCCGGGAAGATCGTCGGATGCCGCTCGCACACGTCCTCCAGCTCCCCGCGTAGCTGGTTCCACGTCGCCCCCGAGATGGACACGGCAAAGGGCATCCACTCGGGGCCTTCCCGCCGAGCGTTGCGCAAGTAGTTCTCGCGATGAGTGAGCGCCATGCTTCCCTCCCGTAGGTCGGGACTCCGGTTCCGACGCCGTCTATCGCCTCAACACCACCGCATCCAGCCCCAGGTACACGCCGCTGGCCTTCGCCGCCGGGTTCTTGCCGACCGTGCGGACCTCCAGCACGTGCCGCCCCACCGTCAGCTCCCGCGCGCCGAGCCGAATCTCCTCCGGGCGCGTGCCCGGATCATACATGTCCCGCGCCTCGACGACCTTCTCGCCGTCGAGGTACACGTCCCAGACGCCGTAGTCGTAAGACGCCGTCGCCAGTAGCACGGTCACGTACCGCCCCGCCTCTGCGACCTCGAAGGGCACGCGTACCCATGCCTCCTCCAGCCGCTGCGCCGGGTAGAAGAGCTGCGCGCCGCCGGACCATTCGCCGCCCTCTTGCACCTCCGGCTTCGCCTCCGTGCCGCCGTGCTCGACTGCTGCGAGGTCCGCCTCCAGCTCGATCGCCACTTCCTCGTAGGGGAGCCGGTCCGCCGCGGGCGGCAACTCGGGGAAGGCGGCGTGGGGCTCGGCCTGGTACCAGAAGGCGGCGCTGGAGAAACGGTCATCCCGGTGGCAGTGGCCATCCCACTTCCCGTCGCGGATGGCCCAGCCCCGATGCTCGATGGTCGCCCGCAGGCTCCGTCGGAAGCGGATCGGGTCCGCAATGTGCCACCGGTACGCGGTGCAGCGGCAGCCCTCCTCGGCCCCGTCCCAGACGCTCACGCCGTAGTTCCCGCGGTGCACCTCCCGAAAGCCCCACGAGCTGCTGAAGTAGTCCTCGGTGCCGGTGCCCTGAATGCTCGCGTGTTCCTCCCCGTCGATGTAGAAGCGGTCATCGCCCTCCCCCGGCCAGCCCTCCTCGATGGACCACCACGACAGCACCGTGCCCACGTACTGCCCCCGCCCCTCGATCTCCGCGAACACGTAGTCCTCGCCGTCGACCACCGGGTACGCCTGCCGGTACTGGCAGTGGAAGGTCGCCAGGGGCTTCGGCGCCTCCTTCAGCTCCTCGTAATCGACGTAGAAGTAGAACGAGTCCACGAACCCCGGCCCCTGATTCTCGACCTCGATCCGCGCGCGCTTCCCGAACGGCATCGGCCAGTAGCAGTTCAGCGCATGGCCCTCCGCCGCGACCTGCACGGGCTCCGAGTCCACATCCGCGAACGCGCCGTTCCCCGCGGCGAAGAAGTCGCCAATGGGGCACTCGACGCTCGGCGTCGCCTCGCCATCCCACCACATCCGTAGCACGAGGTTCCGGTTCGCGTAGACATCATCGACGCGGTACGTGAACCAGAGGTGCGTGATGATCCCCGGCCCCTCGACCTCGCAGATCGTAGCCTTCTCCCCCGCCTTCAGCCCGATGAAGTCCCAGTTGCTGTTCGGATCGGGGTTCACGCTCGATACCCGCCGCGTCCGCCGGTCCTCCCGCACCTTCCACACCTCATCCAGACTCGCCGCACTCGCCGCGTTCAGACCCAGCAGAAGACCGGTTCCGGGAAGCAAGAGCATGGGGTGACACCTCCGAGGGCAAGGGGTTCGACGGAGAGGGAGGAGGGTCCTACGTGATGCCGTGTTGTTCCCTGGGAGCGCGGGGCTTCCAGCCCGCGGCCGTCGTCTTTGCCGTTCCGTGGGAGCGCGGACGCCCTCGACGCCGCTGGCTTGGCACGTGGTGGCCCCGGTGTGGCCGCCGTCCGCCGTTCGTAGGTCGGAGCGCTGCTCCGACGCCGCCCGCTGGGAGCGCAGGCAGCGTCACAGGGTCGGGCCTGCAGATCGTCACCCAAGCGCATTGGGAGAGGTCCGGCAACGACACGCCGCTCTGCCGTCCGACCTCAATCTCATCCGCGACCGCACTCGCCACAAGGACAGCGCGGTAGAGCTGAGGCAACAGGCTCAGCAACCCCAACTGGTGCAGGTACTGCAGCGGGGGCGTGTCGCAGACAGCCACCGGACGCGCGTCACGCATCCCGGCGTTCCTTCTCCAACTCATCATCCGTCTGGGGGAACGTGTCGATGCCGTAGTCGGCCAGCTTGGCGAGGAAGAGCGGGCGCGGGATGCCCGCGAGGTCGGCGGCCGCGCCGGAGGACAGCCGCCCGAGTTCGTAGAGCTTCATGGCCGCGGCGAGGCGAAGCTCGGCCGCCATTTCCTTCGGGCTCAGTTCGAGCGCGACGAGCGTCTCTGAAGGCACCTCGACTGCCAGCGTCTCCACGACGGCCACCCCCAACTGAGGCTGCTACACCCCATCAGGATACCCACAAGCGCTTCCTCATGCAAGAGCGCCGTGCTCACGGCCACTCGGTGAGGTCCGCCCCAACCCTCTTCGCCTCTCCCGGCTGCCACACGCGCGTGACTTCTTCCGGGAGCGGCCCGGCGATGTCGAGACCCTCTGTGGTCAGGAGCCGGAAGCCAGTGGCGGTGCGCTGGTAGCGGACGGGCAGCTGCGCGGAGTGTTTGTCCTGGTCGTAGCGCGACTGCCAGTCGGCCAGGAGGTTGTTGTCGTTCCAGTTGTGGCGCATGAACGGCGTCCAGGAGTTGTTGGCGAAGACGTTGTAGTCTGAGGAGCTGCCCAGGTCGGCGCGGAAGGCGGGCTCGGTCGACGAGAGAAGCGTGATGTCGGAGCCCCGGGTGCGGGTCTGGCCCGCATTGTAGTTGAAGAGCAGCAGGTTGTTGAGAATGACGTTGTTCTTCGGGGGCTCATCGGCGGCGCGGGTCATGGCGACGATGCCCGACGAGTTCTCGCAGACCGTGTTGTGCACGGCGTAGACGTTCTGCGAGCCCGACAGGTAGATGCCGCGGCCCAGGTTGCCGTAGACGAGGTTGCCGGCGATGACCCCGCCGGCCTTGTTGATCTCGAAGAAGATGCCGCAGTCCCCGTTATCGTGGCAGACGTTGTCGAGGATGCGGATGTCCTCGTTGTCGGTGTCGAACCAGATGCCCTCGGCTTCGGTGTTGTAGGCGGCTTCGCAGCGGCGGATGGTGGTGCGCTTGTTGCCGGGGATGCACTTCGTGCCCGCCGCGACGCCCCAGTCCCCGTAGAAGTGCCGGTAGTTGTTCCACATCAGCGTGCAGTCTTCGACGAGGCAGTCCTCGGTCAGCCCCATCGCGAGGTCGATCGCGCCGTTGTTCGAGAGGTCACAGCGCCGGACGACGCAGTTCTTCGAGCTCCAGACGCTCAGGCCCGTGAAGTCCGCGAACTCGACCTTGCAGTCCTCCAGCGTGACCCGCTCGCAGCTCCCGATCGAGGCCAGCGGCCACTGCCCGCCGGGCTGGCGGTTGTGGCGCATCTGCAGGCCGCGGATCACCACGTCATGCTGCTCGCTGATCGTGAGCGCGAAGGCCCGCACGCCGACCTCCATGCAGTACCACCCCGGCTCCCCGCCGATGTTCAGGTACAACGTCTGGTTCGCGGGCTCGAAGAGGAAGGACTGCGGGATCATGTCCTTGATCCCCGTCCCGATCTGCACCATGCTCTGCATGGGGTCGTTCTTGTAGTTGTGGTCCGGGCCGATGAGCTGCAGCGGGTGGCGGTCCTCGTAGAACACCTGCGAGAGCCAACGCTGGGCCTTGTCGTCGTAGCCGCCGGGCATTCGCGGATCGGTGAAGAACTCGTCGCCCAGGACGATCTTCCAGCCGCGCTTGTAGGCGTGCAAGAAGGGCTCGGGGCTGTCCTCCTGCTCGTTGATCCGCTTCCAGGGGCCCGGCACGATCTCGGAGCCCTTGATGACCACCTGCGCGTCGGGCGCGGCGGCGAAGGTGATCGGGTCATCGGGCTCGCCCGAGACCTTGATGTCCACATACTCCCGGTAGACGCCCGTCTTGATGAGTACGGTGTCGCCCGGCTTCAGCTCCGCCGCCTGCGCCGCCCGGCTCAGCGTCTTCCACGGCGCCGCCTCGCTGCCCGCGTTCGTGTCGGCCGCGGCGGCGTTCGAGCCATCGACGAGATAGGTGGCTGCCGGTGCGCAGGCGCCCAAGATCAGGGCGGCGAGGACAGCGGTGGGGCGGGTCATGTGAGGCCTCCTGAACGGATGATCCGGGGCGCCGCGGGAGTCCGGGCGGGTACGGGGTCACCGGCTCGGCCGGCCGCAAGCAGGAATTCCCGGTGCGCTCGGCGATTCTCCCCAGGGGTAACGCGCCGCCGCTGAGGGAGGACCCCGGCCCCAAGACGCGACCCCGGAGGGCATGATGCGTGAAGTGCGTTGGGAGCGGATGTTCCCGGACCAGCTCGAAGAGGCCTTTTCCCGGCGTCCGGTGGTGTACTTCCCCTACGGGTTGTGCGAGCCTCATGGGCCGCAGAATGCGATCGGGCTCGACGGGCTGAAGGTCCATGCCATCGCCTGCGAGGCGGCGCGCGCGCATGGAGGGATCGTGGCGCCGCTGGATCTGTGGCACATCCACGAGATCAGCGGCTACGCCGTCTGGGCGCATCAGGCGGTCGGGCAGGTGGACCGCACCTGGCTGACCGCGATGCCGCCGTGGCAGCACTTCCGGAATGTCTGCTACCACCTCCGACAGGCCGATGTGCTGGGCTTCCACGCCGCGATCTTCCTGACGGGCCATTACGGACCGAACTGGGAGGACCTCAAGACGCTCCTGGAGCTCGCGCAACCGCGGGTCGGCACGCGGCTGTACGGGCTGCCGGACTTCGAGGCGAACCAGCCGGGCTTCGACAACGACCACCGTAGCGGGGGCGATCACGCCGGGAAGGTGGAGACCTCGCTGCTGTGGGCGCTGATGCCTGAGTGCGTGGATGTCTCCCGTATCCCCCCTCCGGAGGCGCCCGGGGAGCACATGGCGATGGGCAGGAACGCGCGCGAGAGCGACCGGCGGATCGGGGAGCGGATGGTCGCCGACGAGGTGAAGTTCCTGGGG
>VGFB01000255.1 GCA_016869015.1 Armatimonadota bacterium | reverse complement strand
TCCTCGCCGCGGTCACGCGCGGCGCGCCGCCGAGAGTGACGGGCGAAGACGGCTTGCGGGCCTTGCGTCTGGCGCTGGCGGCCTTGCAGGCGGCCCGCACCAATGCCGTAGTCAGACTCGAGGATGGACAATGCGCCGCGAAAAACGCTTGACTTCGCCGCGAAGTCCTGCCATACTGCTGGTTCACTGGGCTTCTCGTCCTGAGACGGAGGCCCCGGTGAGCTAGACAAGGCTTGCAGGGCATGCGGAACCTCCCGTTACGGCCCCACGCAGGTTGCTAGCCATCCAGACAAGGAGGTAAGCCGCGATGCCCGTTGGCAAGGTCAAGTGGTTCAACGACAGCAAGGGCTTCGGTTTCATTGAGACCGAGGGCAGCGAGGATGTGTTCGTGCACTTCTCCGCGATCCAGGGCGAAGGCTACCGCACCCTCAAGGAGGGCGCGGAAGTCGAGTTCGAGATCGTCCCGGACCGCAAGGGCCCTCGTGCGGAGAACGTCGTCGTGATCTCCTAAGCACGAAGCTCGACCGCACAACGACAGCGGCCCCCGTCAGCCATGGCGGGGGCCGCGTCGCGTCTGGGGGAGCGCGGACCTGCTCAGCGGTCCCGCTCGGCTTGCTCGCGGAGTTCCTTGAGTTTCACGAGGGCCTCGAGGGGGGTCAGCTCGTCGACGCTCACCGACTTGAGCGCGCGGGCGAGGGGGTGCTCGGCGGCTTCGAACAGCTGGAGCTGGATGGGTGGGGAGACGCGAGCCGCGGCGGCGCGGGAGGGGGCGGCCTTGGCGCCCAGGTCCTCGGTCTCCAGTTGCGCGAGGACCTCCTTCGCGCGCTCGATCACGCCGGCCGGCAGCCCGGCGAGGCGCGCAACCTGAACCCCGTAGCTGCGATCCGTGCCGCCGGGCACGATCCGTCGGAGGAAGACGATGTCGTCCGCCTCCTCCTTCACGGTGATGCGGTAGTTCCGCACGCGCGGCAGGATCTCCGCCAGCTCGTTCAGATGGTGGTAGTGTGTCGCGAAGAGGGTCTTCGCGCCGACCTGGTTCACCAGGTGCTCGGAGACCGCCCAGGCGATGGAGAGGCCGTCGAAGGTGCTGGTCCCGCGACCGATCTCGTCCAGCACGATGAGGCTGCGTCCGGTGGCGTTGTTCAGAATGAGCGCGGTCTCGGTCATCTCCACCATGAACGTGCTCTGCCCCGTGGCGAGGTCGTCCATGGCGCCGACGCGGGTGAAGATGCGGTCGCAGAGCCCGATAGAGGCCCGCTGGGCCGGGACGAACGAGCCGATCTGCGCCAGGAGCACGGTCAGCGCGACCTGCCGGAGGTAAGTGCTCTTGCCGGCCATGTTCGGCCCGGTGATGATCAGCAGCTGGTTGTGCTCGCAATCCAGCCGCGCGTCGTTGGGCACGAACGGCTCACCGTCGAGCGCGGCCTCGACCACCGGGTGCCTCCCCCCGACGATCTCCAACTCCGTCCCCTCATGCACCTCGGGCTTCACGTAGCCGTGTTCCAGCGCGATCTGCGAGTACGCGAGGAGCACGTCGAGCTCGGCCAGGGCCTGGGCCGTGGCAAGCACCGCCTCCGCGTGCTCGGCAACGCGAGCGCGGACCTCCGTGAACAGGTCGTACTCCAGAGCCGCCATGCGCTCTTCGGCCCCGAGAATCTGGCTCTCCTTCTCCTTCAGCTCCGGAGTGATGAAGCGCTCGGCGCCGACCATGGTCTGTTTGCGGATGTACCGGTCGGGCGCAAGGTGCAGATTCGGGCGGGTGATCTCGATGTAGTACCCGAAGACCTGGTTGAAGCCGACCTTCAACGACTTGATGCCGGTGGCCTGGCGTTCCTGCTCCTGCAGGGCGGCAATCCACTGCTTGCCCGAAGTGGCGGCCTCGCGGATCTCGTCGAGCTCCGCCGAGAAGCCCGGGTTGATGAGCCCGCCCTCGGTCGTGATCGCCGGCGGGTCCTGCACGATGGCGGCGTCAATGAGGCCGCGGACCGGGTCGAGGTCGGCCTGCCGCGCGGCGAGGTCGCGGAGGAGGTCGGCCTGCGCGGCGCCCAGGGCGTGCGCGATGGCCGGGAGGCGAGCGATCGACGTGCTGAGCGCGCGCAGATCGCGGGCGTTCGCCGTACCCGCGGCCGCGCGACTGATCAGGCGCTCCAGGTCGTAGACGCCCCGGAGTCCGTCGCGCAGGCCCCCGGCCAGCGCCGGGTCGCGCAGGAGATTCTCGACCGCGTCGAGGCGGCGGCGAACGGCCCCTACGTCGAGCAGCGGGTGCAGGAGCCAGCGGCGGATGAGCCGCCCACCCATGGGCGTCAGCGTTCGATCCAGCAGGCTGAGCAGGGAGCCGCCCCGCTCATCGCCGCGGAGGGTGCGCGTCAGCTCGAGATTGCGTTTGGTCGCCTCGTCGAGCATCATCGTGTCCGACAGGGAGTAGCGGCGGATCGCGCGCAGGTGCGGCAGGGAATCGAGGTGGTTCGCAGCGAGGTAGTCGAGAGCGGCGGCGGCGGCGCGCAGCCCGGCGGTCATGTCGGCAATCCCGAAGCCCTCCAGGGAGGACACGCCGAAGTGCCGGGCCAGGCGCTCCGCCGGCGTCCGGAAGGCGTCCGCAGGCTCCTCCAGCGGCGTGAGCACGCGGTGGGAGCCGGGACCGCGAAGGGCGTCGATCAGGGCGGGCGGGGCGACGATCTCGGCGGGCTCGATGCGTGCCAGCTCCTCGAGCACCGACGTCGGCGGGCCGTGCGGCAGGGCAGCCGGCTCGAGGAGTTCGCGCGGGGCGACCGCGGGCGACGGCGCCCGCATCTCGGTGACGATGAACTCCCCGGTGGAGACGTCGACGGAGGCCAGGCCCCAGGCGCCGCCGTCCAGGGCGACGGAAGTGAGGTAGTTGCTGGTCTTGCGGTCGAGGAACTCGTCTTCGAGGAGCGTACCGGGCGTCACGACGCGGGTGACGTCGCGGCGGACGAGGCCCTTGGCCAGCTTCGGGTCCTCGACCTGATCGCAGAGCGCCGCGCGGAAGCCCTTCCGGATCAGGAGCTGCAGATACCGCTGCACGGCGTGGTGGGGCACGCCGCACATGGGGATGCGACGGCCCTTGCCGCACTCGCGGCTGGTCAGCGTCAGCTCGAGCTCGCGGGCTCCCGTCTCGGCATCCTCGCCGAACATCTCGTAGAAGTCGCCCATGCGGAAGAGAAGCAAGGCATCCGGGTAGCGGGCCTTGGCGGCTTGCCATTGCCGGAACATGGGCGTGAGCTTGTCCTGAGTCATCGCGTCCGCGTCTTCCGAGAGAGGATCAAGGGGGGGGATCTTCGACGCTGGGACCCGGCCGCCCTCTTCACCCGGCGGTCGCATCGGGGAGGGGCTCAACCGGTCGGTCGGCGCCGGCCAGAAGCTGTGTGCGAGCCGACCACAGGAAGGCCACGAGCGCCGCGCCCACGCGGAAGAGGCAGGCCCGCACGGCCAAGGGGCCGACACCGGCGAGGAAGCTGAGCGTGCTGAAGAGCGCGAGGGCGTAGAGCAGCGGGACCATGAGGCTGACGGCCTGACCGCGGACGAGGTACGTCTGTAGGAACCGGCACCAGATCCCGAGGAGGAACATGACCCCCAGGGCGCCGGTGAGACCGTAGTTCATGTACCCTTCGCCCATCGCCGACGGGGGCCGGCCGCCGATCCCGAAGGGCTCAATCACCTTCCGCAGCGTGACGCCCGCGGTCTCCGTCTCGATCGGCCAGAACGCGCGCGGCACCATGACCGGGATCAGCTCGAGGTAGGAGTCCCCCTCCTTGTAGGGGATCTCGCGTCCGGTCGTCTGCACGGTTGCGACCATCTGATCGAACATCGGGACGGTGTCCAAGACGTTCCCGAGGGCCTCGGCCGGCAGCTCGCGCAGGCTGGCGAGGGCCGCCTCGGGGCCGCCCTGGGTGGCGCGCCGCGCGCCGAGGGCCGCGGCGGCGAAGAGGGCGACGCCGACGACCAGCGCGACGAGGGGCTTCCAGCTGCGGTATCGCGGTCGAGCCAGCGCGTACAGCAGGTAGGTCATCACCCACAGCTGCGCCACGGCTCCGCGGCCGCCCATGGTGGCGATGATGGCGCTGCTGACGCCGAGGAGCGGCCAGACCCAGCGGGCGGGGCGGATGCGAAGGTGGTAGTGCATGCCCAGGAGGGCCGCGATTCCGACCAGCTTGGCCAGCTCCTTCATCGGCCCGGCCGTCTCGTCGGCCTCGTAGACCGCGGCCCGCATGTACAGCACCGCCAGGAGCTGCTTCAGCCCGCCCATGCTGTGCAGGAAGATCGCGTACGCGAGGAGGCCCAGGAGGAAGCAACCCAGCACGGCCTGCCGCCACCGCGCGGGGGAGATCTGTTGAGGCAACAGCGGCACGAGGTCTCCGAGCCGCTTGCCGGCCGGCAGGAAGTAGCCGACCCAGAAGACGGTCAGCCCCGCCAGGGCCAGAGCCAGGCCGCCGGACACCAGCCGCGGGAACTCGGGTTGCAGGCCGATGAACGGGTGCGCGTAGGTCGGGTAGACGAGGATGCACAGCGGCCGGACGACGTAGAGGCCCACGAACGCGCCGGCGATCCAGAAACGCGGGGAGATCAGCATGTCCCGCGTCGGCGCCGACACCAGCGGCGCAACCGCGACGAGCAGGATGGCCGCGATGAGCGCCAGAGCATCGGCGGGGAGGAGCATCGGATCAGGCCCCCGCAGCCGGGTTCACGGCTCCGCCTCGCGCTTCGGCGCAGCCCGACGTCGCTCCCAGGACGGAGCCAGCAGGAGGCCGATGACGAACCCCACAAAGCCCAGAGCGATGCAGGTCCGCAGACCCGACGGTGCGATCTTCCGGGGCGGAGTGACGGCTTCGTCCAGGACGGTGAAGCGTGGAGCGTCCTCGGCCGCGTCGACCTTGGCCATCTCGTGCGCGTTGGTGACGACGCCGTAGACGGCCGTCTTCACTTCCACGTCCTGGCTGAGCGCGCCCAGTTCCTCCAGCGCGCCGGGCATCTTCCTCAGGCGCGCCTGAACCCGCTCCGCCTCCGCGCCCAGCGCTCCAGCCCGCGCTTCGGCCCCCGCGCGGTCGCCCTCCAGCTTGGCCACCGCCTGCAGCAGGTCCAGGCGTACCGGGTTGGCGGTCAGCGTCTCGCTCTGCTCGCGCAACCCGGCCTGCACCTCGTCCTCGTACGCGCGCTCGATCGACTCGATGCGGGCGAGGAGCTGTTTGCACTCGGGTGTCTCGTCGCTGTAGCCCTTCTCGTGCAGAGCCGCCAGCTCCGCGGCGGCGGCAGCGATATCGCCCCGCATCCGGTCCGCCGACCCGCTCCGCTGGCTCATCACGGTGCTGACCACCATCAGCTCCTCGGCGTCCAGGCGCGTCCTCAGCCGCGCCAGCTCCTCGGCCGCCGCGTGAGCGTCCGCCTGCGCCAGGGCCCGCTGGCTCTCATAGGCCGCCAGCGCGCCCACCTCGGGCGGCGGGCTGCCCGTCGGGGGGGTGAGCACCTGGAGCGCGACCTGCTTCTCCTTCAGCGCGGCCCGGGCGGCATCCAGATCCCGGCGGGCCTCCGTCACCCGACCCTCCAGGAACTGCGCCTTGCGCTGGCTGCGCGTGAGGATGAGGCCGTTGAGCTTCTCGTGGATGACCTCCACATACGCGTTGGCGATGTCGCGGGCGAGCGTGCGCTCGGCCAGATCGTCGGTCGACCCGGGCAGCAGGCCCCGAGGGCTGCCTGAGGCCTCCACCATGATGACCATCGTGCCCTTGTCGGTGAGTATGGCGGAGACGGTCTGCTGGAGCCGCTCCTCGGCGTCGAAGACGCCGGGCGCCTCCCACTTCTCCACGAGGCCCAGTCGATCGATGATCTCCAGCCGGACGGTCTGGCTCGCCGCGAAGGCCATCGCCATGTTCGCGGCGGTGGAGGCCTGCTGACCGAGGCCGAGCTTGGTGGCGACCGACTGCAGACCGGGCACGCTTGTCGGCAGAGTGAGGTTCGACTGCTCGCTGGTCTCGAATAGCACGGAGGATACGGCTCGGTACTGTCGCGGCAGCACGAAGAGGATCAGCAGAACCCCGAGCAGGCCGCCTAATGCCGTCGCCCCAACGACGAACCCC
>VGFB01000254.1 GCA_016869015.1 Armatimonadota bacterium | reverse complement strand
TCTCGACCCAAGAGCACGTGGACCGGAAATCCGCGGAGTTCCGTGCGGTCTTCGAGCAAGTCCACTGCAGCTTCGACCGCTTCATCCGCACCACCGAGCCGGAGCACGTTCGAGTCGTTCAGCGCGTCTTCGCACGGCTCCGGGACTCCGGCGACGTGTACCGGGGCCGCTACGAGGGCTGGTACTGCCTCCCGTGCGAGACGTACTTCTTGGAGAAGGACCTCCTCGAGGGCAGCTGCCCCGACTGCAAGCGCCCCGTAACCCGCACGCAGACCGAAGCCTACTTCTTCCGCACCTCCGCGTATGCCGACCGGCTGCTGCGCGCCATCGAAGACCGGCCCAGCCTGATCGGCCCGGAGAGCCGTCGGAACGAGGTGGTGGCCTTCATCAAGCAGGGCCTCCAGGACGCCTGCATCAGCCGGGCCGCCTCGGAGTGGGACATCCCGGTGCCCGACGACCCGACCCAGACCATCTACGTCTGGTTCGATGCGCTCGTGAACTACCTGACGGCCGCCGGGTATCTGCAGGACGCTGAGCAGTTGGCCGCCTGGTGGCCCGCCGGCGTGCAGGTGATGGCCAAGGACATCCTGGTCCGGTTCCACGCGACCATCTGGCCGGCCATGCTGATGGCGCTGGGGCTGCCGCTGCCCGAACGCATCTTCGCCCACGGCTACTGGCTCACCGGAGACGGCGAAGGGGAGCGGAAGATCTCCAAGAGCGCCGGGGATCTGGTCAACCCGCTGGAGACCGCGGAGGAGTTGGCCCAGGTCTCGGGCTGCAAGACCGAGGTCGCCGTGGACGCCGTCCGCTACTTCCTCCTGCGCGAGGTGACCTTCGGGCTGGACGGCGTGTACCGGACCGAGGCCGTGATGCAGCGCTTCAACGACGATCTGGCCAACGACCTGGGCAACCTGCTGAACCGGACGCTGCCCTTGGTCGAGCGTTTCACCGGCGGCACGGTGCCGGCCCCGGGGCCTGCGGCCGGGGCGCTGGCCGACCCGATCGCGACGGCCGCCGAGCGCACGCGCGCCGCTCTCGCCGATCTGGACCTCAGCGGCGCTCTGACGGCCGTCTGGCAGCTCATCGGCGCCGGCAACCGCTTCATCGACGAGCGCGCGCCTTGGGACCTGCACAAGGCGGGGAAGACGGTTGAGCTTGAGGCCACGCTCTACGACATGCTCGACGCCCTGCGCGTGGTCGGCCTCCTGGTCTCACCGTTCATGCCCGTCGTCGCGCGCGAGATCTGGGCACAACTGGGCCTCGGCGACCCGGCCGTCCAGGCCTCGTGGGGTGACTGCACTGCCGGTCGGTTGGCGGCGGGCGGCCGGATCGTCCGGGGTCAGCCCATCTTCCCGCGCATCGACCTGCGTCGGGCCGGCGCCCGCGCGCAGAGCCGTCGGGCCGGCCAGGCCCCCCAACCGCAGGAGCGGCCGCGCGTCCCCGAGCCCGAGGCGCCAAGGACCGAAGTGACCACCGATGAGTTTGCCCGCCTCGACCTCCGGGTGGCCGAGGTTGTGGCCGCCGCGCGCGTTGAGGGCAAAGACCGTCTGCTGCAGCTCACGCTCAGCCTTGGCGAGGAGACGCGCACTGTCGCGGCCGGCATTGCCCAGCAGTTCCCGCCCGAGACGCTGGTCGGGAAGCGCGTCGTGTTGGTCGCCAACCTCAAGCCCGCCAAGATCGGCGGTGTGCCCTCTCACGGGATGATCCTGGCCGCGGGCGAGAGTCAGCCCCTGGCCATCGTCACGCTAGACCGGGACTGCCCGTTGGGCTCAAAGGTGAGGTAGGTCACGTGGAGGGGCAAGGGAAGGGCAGCAGAAACGGCCAAGGCTTCGCCGGCAAGGGGAGAGCAGCCGTGAAGCGGGGCTCGACACTCCGGTTCGTGCTGAACGCGGTTCTCATCGTGGTCTCGATGGTGGCGATCACGGTGATCGTCCGTGTGTCCGGCGGAGCGAACGGCATTGCGGTGCACTTCTACTACCTGCCCATCATCTGGGCCGGCTACCTGGCCGGGGATGTGGGTGCGCTGCTGGCCGGGTTGCTGGCGGCCCTGCTGTGCGGCCCGATGATGCCCGCCGACGTGACGGCCCCCGACCCCGAGCGGTACTGGCAGGACCCCGCCGACATCGGTCTTCGCACGCTGTTCTTCTTCGTCGTCGGGATGGCGTCGTCGCGCGTCGGCTTCATCCTCCGACAGCGCGCCACGGAGTTCGAGACCCTCTACCACGTGGCGCGTTCCGTGTCATCGAGCCTCCGGCTGGAATCCGTCCTCAAGGTCATCGCCGATAGCGCCGAGCACGTCATGAACGTGCGGGCCTGCGCCATCCGCCTGCTGGATCGGGACCGCGGCCTGCTGCAACTCCGGGCCTCGCGCGGTCTCAGCCGCGCCTACCTCGCCAAGGGGCCCGTGAAGGTCGCGCAGAGCCCGATCGACATGCGCGTCCTGGACGGCGAGACGGTGGCCATGAGGAATGTCACCGATTCGGGGGGCTTCCAGTATGTGGAGGAAGCGGCGCGCGAAGGCCTGACCTCGGTCCTCTCCGTCCCGCTGAGCGTGAAAGACGAAGTGCTGGGCGTCATGCGCGTGTACGCCCACGCCGAGCGAGCCTTCAGCCGGGACGAGATCGCCCTGCTGGAAGCCTTCGCGAACCTGGCGGCCATCGCCATCGAGAACGCCCAGCTCTACGAGGACATCCGACGCAGCTACTATGAGACCGTGCGGGCCCTCACGATCGCCATTGAGGCGCGGGACCCGGTGACCTACGGCCATTCCGAGCGCGTCACGGCTGTCGCCCAGCGGCTCGGGGAGCGCCTCGGTCTCTCTGAGGAGGAGCTCGAGGTCCTCCGCTTCTCCACAATCCTGCACGACATCGGCAAGATCGGGGTGGAGGGGCCCGCCCTGGATGCCCGGCTCGATCCGGACGTCGATCTGCGCATGTTCTACGAGATGCACCCTCTGATCGGGCGAAGCATCCTGGCTCCCGTGCAGTTCCTTCACCCCATCTGCGAGGTCGTGCTGTACCATCACGAACGTTGGGACGGCGCGGGATTCCCCGAGGGCCTCGCCGGTGAGCAGATCCCCTTCCAGGCCCGCCTGGTCGCGATCGTGGACACCTACGATCGTCTGGTGAACGGCGTGGATGAGTTCGGGGGCGCAACACCGGCGGACGCCTTCGCCCAGATCCGCCTCCAGTCGGGATCGGCCTTCGATCCCTCGCTGATCGATGTGTTCATGCAGATGAGCACGGAGGAGATCGCCCGCCGGACGCTCGATGATCGCTGAAGCGAGAGCATGTGTGACCCCATGACGCCCCCTTGGCGAAAGGCGATCGGCATGGTTCTGTTCTGCCTGCTGGCCCCCCACGGCCTCGGCCTCTGCGCGGAGGCCCTTCCGGCCCTTGCTAACGTGGACCTCAATCAGCTGACTGGCGAGGCCTGGTTCCGCGCCTCCCTGTTGGGCGCCCCGGTGGGCTACGTCCACACCCTCGCCTCGGTGGACGAGGCCGACGACGGCCCGATCCTCGAGAGCATCGAGGAGATGACGCTCAGGATCGACTTCGGCCAGGGCCCCTTCGAGGTAAGCTCCACCACCTCCACCGAGTATGGCGCCGACCTCAAGCCTCGCCGCATCCGCTCCGCTCAGGACGAGTTCGGTCGGGTCAAGACCATCGAGGCCGAGGTCCGCGAGGGGCAACTCCACGTCCAGACCACGGCCGCCGACGTCCGCACCGAGAAGACGCTCCCGCTGGGCCCCCACTTCGGCTCCGAGCTTGTCCTGTCCCTTGCGGCGGCCCAGGGGCTTCTGCCCGACGTCGCAACCTACGAGTTCCAGGCCTTCGTGCCGGAGCTGGAGCTCCTCGTGGACTTCGAGGCGGAGTGCATGGGTCGCGAGACCGTTCAGGCGCGCGATGGCGAGGTCGAGGCACTCAAGATCGTGTTGCGGGCCAGAAGCATCGGCCTGGAGGTCCAGTGGTGGATGGATGCCGGGGGCGAAGTCGTGAAGCAGCAGATGCCCAGCCTGATGAACCTGGTGATCGAGAAGGTGACGGAGGAGGAGGCCCTCGCCGTCGTCGCCCCCTTCACGATCGCGGATCACATCCCGGTCGCCGAGAGGATGGGGAGCGCCCGGGCCCTGAGTTACGTGCGTCTGAAGGCCGGATCTCCGGCGACGCCCGCGGCCGAGCTGATCCCCCAGAGCCACCTGCAGACCGTCACGCCCCTCGGCGAGCGCGAGGCCGAAGTGACCGTCGTGCGGGAGACCGACCAGGGCCTGGCCGGACACACGCTCCCCATCGCGGGCCCCGAGCTGGCCGAGTTCCTTGCGCCCAACGACATTGTCCAGTCCGACGACCCCGCGATCGTGGCGAAGGCCCGCGAGATCATCGGCGAGGAGACCGACGCCTGGCGGGCCGCCCAGAAGCTGGTCCGCTGGCTGTACGACAAGATGCGGAAGTTGGACCACGACCCGAGACCCATGACCGCCTCCGAGTGTCTCAAGTCCATGGAGGGCGATTGCTCGGAGCATGCTACGCTGCTGTGTGCCCTGGCGCGGGCGGTCGGCATCCCCTCCCGGTTCGTGACGGGCGTGGTCTACCTGGAGGATGGCTATTACTACCACGCCTGGAACGAGTTGTACGTGGGCCGTTGGGTCGCCTGTGATCCGACCTGGGGCGAAGTCACGTGCAACGCCGGGCATCTGACGCTGGCCTCCGGCTCGCTCACGAGCGAGTCCTTCGCCCGAACGAACCTACAGGCGGTGCGTGCCATGGGCGTTCTGGCCCTTGAGGTCCTCGAGCACCGCAAGGGCGGAGACTGACCGCCTGGGAGAGATGCCGTGCGACACGCTGTGTGGGGGACAGCCCGAGGGCTTGCCATGGCGGCCGCGGCGGCCGCCGCGGGTGTGGCCGGTGCTCAGAGCCTGGTGGGCGTCCCCATGATCACAGGCTCCATCCTCTGGCCCGATCACGACCTCACGAAGGCCCAGGTCCGACTCTATCGGGACCGGGCGATGACCGACCTCTACGACATCTACCCCGCGAGCGCCGCCGGCGGCGCTTTCGTTGCCATCGTCGAGCCCGGCGAGTTCTACCTGATGGCGATCGCCGATCTCAACGGGAACGATAAGCTGGACACGGGCGACGGTCTGGGGTACTTCGGGGTCTCCGTGTTCGACCCGGCCACGCAGGCGCCTCGAGGCCTTCGCGTGCCCCGGGACGGGCTGGTGTCGGACGTGCAGATCCCCGTTACCGCGACCATCGATGCGGCTGGGAAGCCTGTGCCGCTCGAGGGCGCTCCGACGCCGGTGACGCTGCAGCCGCGCGGACTGTCAGTGGCCGTGCGAGGGCGGGTGGCGGATCGCTTCGAGTTCCCGGCGCCGGTCTTCGTTGTGCTCGTGGCGGCCGCCGACGGTGCGCCCGTTGGGGTGGCGCGAGTCGGGCCAGACGCGGACGCGTTCGCGCTCGAGGCCGCTCCGGGCGCGTACCGGCTGCTCGCCCTGGTCGACCTCGCCGAGGACGGAAGCCTCGGTCCGGGGGACCGGATCGGGGCCTACGGCGTGGACGACTGGTCGGAGGCGCCGGCGGCGCTCTCGCCCCTGGAGCTGGACGGTAGCCGGGACCTCGACGACCTGCTGATCGCGCCTGGCGGGCGAATCCGCCCGGAAGGCCGCGTCACCGATGCAGCCGGCGCCGGTGAGTTCCGTCTCGATCTCGCCGCCCTGCCGGCGATCCTCTGTGCCAAGGTCCTGCAGCCACAGGACGGCCACCGTCCCGCGCAGGTGCGCATCTCCGCCGACCCCGGACTGGGCGAGTCGGTCGGTGTGGCGCCCGTCGACCCCGAGACCGACGCGTTCGTGACCGCGCTCCCGGCGGGGACCTACTACCTCACGGCCCTTGTCGACGCCAACGAGGACGGCAGCTTCGGCCCGGGCGACCTCATCGGCTTCCATGGCGTCACCGACCTGAGGACCGGCGCGGCACAGCCGGTGACGCTTGAGCCGGCCGCGATTCGAGTCGGGGTCGAGATCGCGGTCGTTGGTCGAGTCAGCGAGGAGGGCGGGCTCTCTCCGCTCGAAGCACAACCCACAGCAGAAGGAACGACG
>VGFB01000253.1 GCA_016869015.1 Armatimonadota bacterium | reverse complement strand
CGGCATACCAGCGCGAGGTTGCCGTGCCGGTCGCCCACGTACAGGCCCCAGGAGCGCGCCAACCACGGCTGCACGGTGGGCGTGAAGGAGCACAGGTAGGTGTCTTCCGTGAGGGGCTGAGGGTCGCTGTACCAGCCGTGCCGGCTGTCCTCGGCCTTCTCGCCGGTCACCGGCACGTTCGGGGTCAGCAGGGTGAGCGGCGCGGCGCCGTCGATGCCGCGCCGCACATCCATCAAGCCGATCGGCCCGTGCGTCTGCCCGTGGTGGGCGGTGAAGAGCGCCATCACCTGCCGGCTCCCCGGCACCGGGCGCGGGAACATCACCACGTTCGGACGGATCGTCGCGTTGCCGTAGTACGGCTCCACGTTCGTGCCGT
Source organism: Armatimonadota bacterium (assembly GCA_016869015.1). Taxonomy (GTDB): domain Bacteria; phylum Armatimonadota; class Zipacnadia; order Zipacnadales; family VGFC01; genus VGFC01. The sequence goes on along the minus strand of VGFB01000253.1, from coordinate 5,739 downwards.
CGGGCAGCATCGTGAAGGGGTTGTGCAGCGAGGTCACCGACCGCTCGTTGTACTCCCAGCGGCTGTACAGAATGCGCCCATCGGGCAGCACCGTCGGGTTGAAGTCGTTGAAGACGTTGAAGCTGAGCTGCCGCGGGGCGCTTCCGTCGCCCTCCATTACGAACAGCGTCGGCGAGTGCCGATTGCCCCCGCACATGACGAAGTGCTCGGACCGGTCGGACGTGAACCCGATCTGCCCGTTCGGCAGGTAGAACGGCTCGGCATCGTTGTGCGGGCCGAAGGTGAGCTGCCGCAGATCCGAGCCGTCGGCGTTCGCCTCGTAGATGTGGTAGCTCGGCGCGCCGTCCCACTGGTCCGACCCGTTCCCGAAGGCGAACAGGAACCGCATTCCGTCCCAGTGCAGGCACACGTCACGGTAGACGCCCTCACCCAGCGAGTCCACCACCGGAGTGACCTGTCCGTCCGGCCGCACGGGGCTCAACCGATGGATGCCCCCGCCCGGTGGGTTGATAAGGTGGTGCGCGTCCATGAAGGGCTGCTCGGAGTCGAACGGCTTGCGCTTCAGGAAGAGCAGCGAGTCGAAGCCGAGGCGCTCAAGCAGCAGCTCATCGCGTAACGCACTCGCCTGCTCGAACAGCTCCCGCCACGCCGCGCCCTTCCCCGACCAGCCCCCCGCCGCGGCGCGGAGTCGGTCCAGCCGACCACTGCCCCTCGCGTCGGGATGGTCACGCAGGATCTGCTCGCAGCCTTGGAGCACCGCGCCGATGCACTCGACATGCGTGAAGAGCGGCAGCCACCACTGCTGCCCGCCCGCCTCCATGTGCAGGATCAGCAACCCGCCGCCCTCGTCGGGGAGATGCAGGGGCAGGTCGGTGGCGGCCGTTTCACCCGGGGCGAGCGCCAAGGTGTGCTCCGCGACGGTCCCCGAGCGCCCGGGGCGGCGGGACTCGAGCCGCAGAGCCACCTCGACCGGTGTGTCACTCGCGCACCGCGCCGACACGCGCAGGCGCGACTCGCCCCGTGCGACGTCGTGCCCGGGCCCCAGCTCCAGGGCAAAGGGCGCCGGAGCCACCCGGAACTGCGTCAGCCCGTCGAAACGGCGGAAGTAGGCGTGGTACCAGTGGTCCTTCGCGCCCCCGCCCGGATGCCGGTAGCCGACGATGACGTCGGTCGGAGCGCAGCTCTCCGTCGCGGCGCCCCGCAGGATCTCGATCTGCTCGCCCGCCAGACGCGCCCGGATCGGCGGGCACTCATCGGGGAAGGGCACCAGCGCCGGCGGGATCGGGTTCGGCCACCCGACCGCCGACCCGTCGCCGGGCAGCGGCAAGACGGGCGTCCGCTGGTCCTCGGGAGTCTGCGCCTCCCATTCCGTCAGCAGTGTTTCCCAGTCTCGGATGGCCGCAAGCGATTCGCGGAAGTACCAGTCACGCCGGTGCATGTCCGGGACGTCGGCGCGAGCGGCCACGGGCAGCAGGGCCAGAACGAGGCAACCGGTGAAGCGGCGCATGGCGTGTTCTTCGCAGCGAGGGCGCGGAGACCTTCCGGGACAGCTGTAGCCCGCCGGCGGCCGTAGGTCCCCTCAACCGCACAGCTCCTCGCAGAGCTCCCCAACCAGTCGCACCAGACCCATGTCGCCATTGGGCGGAACCTGATCGGCCGCGCCGAGGATGAAGCGGCCGTGAGGCCAGTGGTGCTCTACGATCAGTTCGACCTGCCGCCGGATGTCATCCGCGGTGAAGGGTGGGGCGAACATCGCCCCGGGCATCCCGCCGAAGAGGATGATGTCGGGCCCTGCCAGCTCCCGCAGGTCCTCCACGGCCACGTCGCCACAGGGCTCTGGCGTGATCGACTCGATGAAGTCCAGCCCGCTCTTCACCAGCAGCGGCAGGATGCCGTGCATCGTGCCATCCAGGTGCGTCCCCAGCCTCTTCCCGGCGGCATGAGCCTGCTCCACCCGCCGCACGTAGTAATCGAACTGGTACCGCTCGAACAGGCGCGTCACGACCTCGCCCGTGAGGTTGTCCCCGAACTCCACGTAGGGTACGTCACAGCCCAGGATGGCGTCGAAGGCGCTATCGATCGACCGACCGAGCGTCTCCAGCGTCCGCTCCGTCTCCTCCCGCGCGTCGGCCAGCAGGTAGCTCAGGTTCGTCGCGCCCGTCCACTGCGCCAGCATCTGCGAGACCGGCGAGCGCGGCGGGAGGACCGTCGGGTGGCCCTGATCCCCGGCGATGAGTTTGTGCTGCTCGTAGGCCTCGTAGCTCGGCGTGCGCCGCGTGGCGTCCGCGATGTACCGCAGTACGCGGAGGTCCTCGGTCGAGGTCACCGGCCACTTCACCGGGGCCGCGCTGAAGGTCGCGGGCAGGTACTGAGTCTGTCCCCAGATCTCGCCCACAGGCGTCTGCCAGCGCGTCGTCGTGAGGTGCGCCTCCGTCTCCGAGGAGACGCTCACGTTCTCCTGAATCTCCGTGTACACCGCCGCGTACCCGAGGTAATAGCCCACATGGTGGTCGGCATGGAGCCTGACGAAGCCCTCCTGGCCCTCGTACTCCGGCGGCAGCGTGCCCTGACGCTGCTGGGCGTAGTACCAGTAGGTGAGATCGGCGAACCACGGCAGCACATCCGGGCGGCCGCCGGTGATCGCGGTCAGCAGACGTTGTCGAAATGTCATCCTGATCATCTCTCAGGGGGCGTTCAGCGCCGCCGCCAGCTGCTCCATGAGCAGCGGCGTCCCGCGTGGGTTGGCGGACATGCTCTGCTCGTACCTGTACAGCGGGTTGTCGATCGCTTCGGCGTGTAGCAGGTAGCCGAGCTCATCGTCGCAGAGACCGAAGAAGAAGCGGTACTTGCCGGTCATCAGGGCCTTCGCTGCGAGGCCGACCTTCGGTAGCGCCTCACCGGGCATCGAGGCGAACTGCGCCGGGCCGATCGCGGCGCCGATCACCGTCGTCCGCACCGTGCCATCGGCCGTAGGCTGACGGTGGATGACGCCCAGTTGCGCCAGCATCGACAGGCCCACGTTCTCGAAGGGCAGGTCGAAGGTCCCCCGCGAGAAGCGGACCTCGCCCTCGGCAATCTCATCGGTCGTCTTCAGCCCCTCCAGCGCGGCCTGGCCCAGGGCGCGCCCGACGCGCTCCGCCTCCTCGAAGGTCGAGTCCTCGATCTCGGGAGTCACCATCCCCCCCAGCGCGCCGTTCACGAACAGCACGTCACCCGTCCCGGCCGACTCCATCTCGTCCCGCAGGTAGTGCACGTAGTCCGAGGTGATCAGCCGGCTCTCGGTCTGCAGCACCTCCGGATGGCAGGCGTAGTTCACCAGCGTGCAGATCGGCTCGCCCTCCGACGTCACCGCCTGCATCAGGGAGACCTCCGGATCGACCAGCTCGCGCTCGCGGCAGTTGTAGCCGGTCTTCTCCGGCGCCTCGGCCCGAGCGAACCGCAGCTTCGCCGGCTGCCTCGCTCCGAGGGCCGCGTTGATCGTCTCCGCGATACGCGTCTTCACCAGCGCCAGGTACGCCTCATCCACGCCGCGCGTCATGCGGTTCGGGCCCCACAGGCCCAGCACATCCGGCGCGGAATGCACGTGAGTGCAGGTGATCACGACATGGTCCGGCGGCACGCCCTGAGCCTGGGCCGCGATCTCGCGCGTGTCGGGGTAGAACAGCCCGATCAGGTCGTTGGCGACGATCACGATCGTCGTCTCCCCGTCGCTGACCGCCATCGCCCGCGTCCAGATGTCGTCGTGGCTCCCCTCGGCCGGGCGGTTGTCGCCATAGCCGGCTATCCACTGACCGGGCTGCTCGGGCGTCAGCTTCGCCTTGGCGACGCCGATCTGCAGAGGACCCGCCACAGCCGTCGCCGTCGAAGCAACACCCACGACCACTGCCACAACCAGCCAGCGCGTGTGCAGGTCGGCATGCATCCCGGCACCTCCGCGTCCCGTGTTGGTGTCTGATTCCCGAGGCACGGCGGCGGAACCTGCCTCCGAGCAGGAGGAAGACGGGCACCGGGCGCAACCTGCACGCCGACAGACAGGGGACGCCCCAAGGAGGGACCGGCATGAACGGTGCGTGGGTCGTCGCTCTCGGCGTGGCTGGTGTTGTCGGTTGCGCAATCAGCTCGGCGGCCCAGCCGTTGCCCGACTGGGTCTCCGAGATCCATCCCGATCATCCGCGGCTGTTCTTCAATGCGGAGACCTTCCCTCGAGTCCGCGAGCGCGCGTTGGGCCCCGAGAGCGCGTGGTACGGGCGTCGGAAGGCGACCGTCGACAAGCTGCTGGCAGAGCTCGGCGATCAGCCGGAGGTCAAGGAGCACGGCCAGGATGCGGCGATGGCGGCCTTCGTGTACCTCGTCGAGGGCGAGCCGAAGTACCTCGACCTTGCGAAGCGCCTGCTGGACGTCAGCCTGACGTTCTACGAGCAGTGCTTCGAGCGGAAGAAGAGCGTGAACTGGTACTCCACCTCCCGCGTCCACGCCGCGCTGGCGTGGGACTGGCTCTACAACGATCTCACCGAGGAGGAGCGGCGAACGACGATGTCGCGGCTGGTGCAGGTGCTGCAGAAGGTCTTCACCGCGAAGCCGGCCATCTACCGCGAGAACCTCAGCGGCCACACCACCGGCTTCTACGGCGCGCCGAACTGCAAGTGGTTCATCGGCTGCACGGCCTACGGGACCGCGATCGAAGAGACGCTGGTCAACGAGTGGCTCGTGTGGGGCCGCGACGAGAACCTGAAGCTGCTCGCCCATCGGCAGGCGGCCTGTGGGGATGACGGCGGCTCCGCCTCGCCGACGCTGGGCTACGCCTTCGGCGCCTACCCGTGGGCCGAGCAGAACTTCTTCTACACCTGGCTGAGCGCGACGGGCGAGAACATCGCGCCCGATTGGCCGCACAGCGCCTGGCTGGCCAACTACGTCCTCTGGAACTGGATCGAGACCGGTGAGCAGCCGCTGGAGTTCGGCTACGGGGACACGCCGCACACGACAAACACGATCCCCTCCTGGGAGCTGTTCACCCACATGGCGAACATCCGGCACCTCTACGGCCGGCAGCTCCCCGAAGCCGCCGCCCTCGCCCGCCATGTGCAGGAACTCCGGCCGGAGAACCAGCGCGGGTACGCTGGATCGTGGTTCATCTATCCCTTCCTGCTGTCTGACCTTGACGCCTCACCTCCGCCCCTGGCGCCCGAGTCGCTGCCCCACGCGCGGAACTTCGAGAACATGGGCCAGATCTTCATGCGCTCCGGGGCCGGGCCGCTGGATACGTACTGCCTGTTCACCTGTGGCGGCGCCCTGGCCCAGCATCGGCACTTTGACGCGCTCAACTTCGTGATCTACCATCGGGGGCACCTCGCGCTGGATTCGGGCACTCGCTACGCCGAGGAAGCCAACGGGCAACACCTCGCCAACTACTACGCCCAGACGGTCGCCCACAACTGCGTGCTGGTGCACCAGCCCGGCGAGCCGCCGGCGCGCTACTGGGGCGGGACGGTCGAAGGCAACCACGGCGGCCAGCACAAGCAGCTGGGGTCGGTGCTCAGGGCCTTCGAGACGAACGACCGGTACGTCTACGTGGCTGGGGATGCGACGGCCTGCTATCTGCACGGGGGCAATCTCCCGGAGAAGGTCGGCCTGGTCACGCGGCAGCTGGTCTTCCTGCTACCTGATCGCTTCGTCATCCTGGATCGCGTTACGACCACCGACCCGGCGCTGCGCAAGGAATGGCTGCTGCACACGGCCCAC
>VGFB01000252.1 GCA_016869015.1 Armatimonadota bacterium | reverse complement strand
GGTTGGCGTCGGGGTCGGGCCCGTTGCTCGCGTTGCGGGGCGAGCCCTGGTGGAACCGCACGACGCAGTCGGCCAGGTCGTAGGCGAAGGCGATCGCCACGCCGCGCCCAACGCGGCAGAGGGCTACGGCCGGCGCGGGGACCGCCCGGTGAAGCTGCCCGGCCAGCCGGGCGAGGGATCGAGAGGCGCCGGGGCCGTAGACGTCCGCCTCGCCGGGGAGCTGCAGCCACTCGGCGGGGAAGTCCGCGAGCCACGGGTGCTCGACGCGGACCCGCAGGTAGGCGTCGCGTGCGATCGCGTACGTCTGACCAGGGCACTCGAGGCTCAGCAGGCTGCACCACTCCGTCGGCGGACGCATCAGCACGGCGCGGCCGCCGGCACGGAGGTAGAGTTCCAGGACCGTCGGATCCAGCCGCGTCGCGGCGCCCGCACCGACGAGGACGAGGGGGTAGGGGGCGAGGTCGGTGGGCGTGAGCGCGTCGGGCGAGGTGCGCTCCTCAAAGGCGTTGTAGCCCTCGGTGAGCAGCACCTCGCGGAGGTACCCGTCGAAGGGATGCTGCGCGTCGGGTGCAGTCAGCAGGAGAATGGGCTTCGCCACCCTCACCCTCCCGCCCCGGGGGTGTCGAGGGCCTTGGTCGCGAGCTCGGCGAGCTGCGCAGCCGAGTGCGTCGCGCTGACCGCGAAGAGCGGCTGCCAGCCCAGGGTCCACGTCCGGACGCCGTCGCGGCGGGGGTCGTTGCCCATCACGTCCAGCAGCTGCACGCCGCTGGGGAAGCGGTCCAGCCGCAGGCTGCGCCGCCCCTCGCAACCGCCGTCGTCGTAGCCGGCCCAGGTCGCGCGCCCCTCACCTTCGAAGGCCGCCTGCACCGCGCCGGTGATCGGCTCGACCGGCACGCTCGACAGGCCATCCATGCACCAGGCGGTCGTGGCGGTCGCGACGGCGGCGGGCGTCGGCGAACGGTCGAAGCCGATCAGCACCTTGAGGCCGCCGTAGTACATGATCGTGTCGCTCTGGTGTAGCGTGTAGACGAAGTACTTGCCGATGCCCGCCTTCGCGTGCTCGAGCCAGACGCGGGAGCCGAAGGCCGCGGCACGGTCGTTGAGTTCGCGCGTCGCGGGGAGGAAGGTGTAGAAGCTGTTGCCCCCCACCTCGCCGTTGGAGCCCTCCGTGTTCCAGCATTCCTTGGGGGGCGCAGGCTCGATGAGTTTGAGGTGGTCGGCGAGCTCCTCGGCGAAGGGCAGCGTCCCGCCGCCCGCCAGGTTGTAGATGTAGTGGTGGAAGCTGAAGATGTCCGGGCAACGGCGGGCCTCCGGCGTCAGAGCGGCCCCAAACCCGGTGGTCGAGATGTCCGCGCACCAGCCGAGGACCTTCGCGTCGGGGTTGCCGCGCTTAAGCCCGGCGTGCCCGGCGCGCAGGACCGGGTCGAACTCCGGCGCGGTGCCGCCGAAGAAGCCCGGCATGTAGGGCTCGTTCCAGACCTCCCAGTGGCGGATGCTGTTGCGGTAGTGCTGCGCCGCGGCTTCGCAGTAGCGGCCAAAGGCCTCCACGTCGATCGGAGGGCCGTCGCCCTCCCGCTGAGCCCACTGCGGCGGCGCGTCGGGCAGCGCCAGGATGTGCAGGCCCGCGGCCCGGATCGCGTCGACCGGTTCATCGAACCACTGGTACTCGCCCGGGGCGGGCTCGCCGCAGCCCCACTTCGTGATGATGCAGGCATCGTGGAAGCGCGTCCACTTCATCCCGATCCGGCGCGCGTAATCGATGAAGAAGGGGCGCACGGTGATGTGCGTGCCGAAGTAGCTCTCCTCGCCGGTCGGCCGCGGCGCGGGCAGCACGGCAAACAGCATCTCCTGCGGACCGGCCAAGGCGTCGTCGAGGGTCCGCAGCGACACGCGGAACAGCCCTCGGCGCTGCAGCTTCAGCTCCGGGCGCACAGGCTCCCCGACCGGCAGGGCGAGGGTCCTCTGCCACACGACGACATCAGGGTAACCCGTGATGGTCACCTCAACGTCCACCCGCCGGCGGTCCGTCTCGACGGCCGGCGCGGCGAGGACCTCCAGCGGGACGGTCTCGCCCCAGGTCAGCAGGTTGCCACGGCCCTCACCGAGGTCCGCGTATAGCTCCAGCGGGTACCGCGGCGCATAGTCGGTGGGCGTCTCGCCGGCCTCAAACTGCACGCCGTCCAGGTAGGCCGTGGCGCCGGAGGTCCCGGTACAGAACTGAAGGTACACCTGGTTCCACCGGGTGGCTTCAGGCGTGCCGGTCACCGAGAGGCGCTGCCACTCGGGGCCAAGGGTGAACCCGCGACCGGTCACGCCCCTCTCGGACCCGAAGTAGAGGAACGCCAGGTTCACGGTGACGTCGGGGCGATCGGCCCGGGCCCAAGCCGAGAGGGTGTAGGGTCGGCCGGGCAGGATGTCGACGCAGGCGCTGCGACAGAAGGCGGCGCCGCCCTCCGTCGCGGCCGGCGCGGCCAGGCAGAAGCGTCCGAACCGCCCGTCCTCCGCCCGATACGGCTGCGGGTCCTCCCACTCGCCGATCGGGCCCCGGTACTTGCCCTCGACGGCCGTGCCGTAGACGCCACCGGTCCAGAAGTAGTCGCGACGCCCCTCGCACGAGGAGCGCGGTAGGAGGTTACCTGCGGGCAGCGTCACGTTCGGCGCAGCCGTCTCGAAGGGCGTTTCCGACTCCTCGACGGTCAGGTCATCGAGCCAGAGCTTGCCCAAAGACCCGGTCTCCCACATCACTCCCACATCCTCGGCTACGTCCTCCGCGCAGGGGCCGGTGAGCGAGTACTGCCGCCACTCCCCATCTGGAAGCTCGGTGAACCCGTAGACGTAAGCCGTCCACGGGTAGCCGATCTTGCGGATCATCACGGTGATCGGCCCTTCGAGCCCGTCCCCCTTCATCCACCACGAGACCCGGTAGTGGCGGTCCTTCCGCAACCGGACCTTGGTGAAGAAGAACTGCATGCCGCCCGAGCTGATCCCTCGGACATGGATGCTCTGCGAGGTGCCGGGCCGACCGGCGTCCTGCTCAGCGCGCAGCAGCATGTCCTTGCGGCCCCACTGCCAGTTGTTCAGGCAGCCATCGTGGATCTGCTGCTCACCGGCGGAGTAGGGACCCTCGAAGTCGCAGGAGGCCACGAGCTCGGCGGCCGGCGCCCAGGCGCCGAGGAGCGCACAGCCGACGAGGAACGCCATGAGCAGCCAGCGAGGGCTAGAGCAGTTCGCCCACATGGTCGTGGACCTTCCGGATCGCCGCCGCGAAGGCCTCGATGTAGCCCTCGGGCGGGTCGATCATCGTGGGGATGGCGAGGATGTTCGGGATGACGCGCTCAGCGTTAGGGAGGTCGCCGCGGCGCTGCGGGCGGTAGCCTTGCGCGGGTGAGATCGGGCCGCGACCGTCGTCGTAGTATGGCATCCCCGTGTCATAGGGCGGCGTGACGTGATAGCCATCGTAGCAGCGGCCCGCGAGGCTTGCTCCCTCGGCCTGCACAGCCTGCTGGAAGCGCTCGGGAGACACGCCCTCCGCCGCCTCGGGCCGGAAGAGGACGCGCATGTGCCCGTAGTAGCCGGCGTTGCGGGCCTTGGGGTACTGCCGGATGGGCTGCAGGCAGGGCACGTCGGCGAGGAGGGCGAGCAGCCGATCGTAGTTCTCCTGCACGCGGCGGTTGCGGTATTCCAGCGCGTCCAGGGCGACGGTTGCGATGCAGAGCGCGAGGTTGTTGGGCCGGAGCTTCACCATCGCCCAACCTGCCCGCGTCAGCCCGTTCAGCGGCGGCTCCGTCAGCTCCTCGGCGATGTTGTGGCGGTTCAGGTGCCCGAACGCGAGGATGCGCTCGTAGCAGTGGCGGCTGCTCGTGCCCACGACTCCGCCCTCGCCGGCGGCGACGGGCTTGCCGCTGGGCGAGGCGCCTTGCATGGAGAAACTGCCCACGTCCCCGAGGGAGCCGATGCGCTTCCCGTCGTAGGTCGCGCCGTGGGAGTGGGCGCAGTCCTCCACGATGGCGAGCCCGTGCCTGCGCGCGAAGGCCAGGATCGGCTCCATGTCACAGACGGCGCCGAAGAGGTGGGGCACGCAGATCGCGCGGGTGCGCTCGGTGAGCCAACGCTCAAGGTCGGCGGGGTCGAGGCAGAGCGTGTCGGGGTCAATGTCGCAGAAGACGGGCCTCGCGCCTAGCAGCGTGGCCGGGCCGAAGCTGCAGATCCAGTTGTACGTGGGCGTCAGGACCTCGTCGCCCGGGCCGACGCCGACCGCGAAGTAGGCCGCCAGAAGTGTCGAGGTGCCGTTGCACTGCGGCAGCACGTACTCGGTGCCGGCCACCAGATCGCGGAAGCGGCGCTCGAACTCCAAGGCGATCGGGTGGCCCGTATCGGAGAAGGCGCGCTCCTCGATGATCTGCCGGCACAGCGCCAGCTCGCGTTCGCGATCGGGCTCCCACAGCTCAACGCGCTCAAACCGACAGATCGGCTCCCCGCCGAGCAGTGCGAGCTTGGACATCGCCGCACCTCCCCGATGGTACTTGGCCGAGGAGGCTTCGCCGCGGCTCGCCGCCGGGCCTTCCGGGCGCAGGTACGCGAACTGGCGGGCGAGAAGAGGGCCGAACGCTGTGACCGGGGGAGGGCGACCCATGAAGATCGGGCTGCACACGATCACCTATGCCGGGCTGTTCTATGAGGGACCGGGGCTGACCCTCGAGGAGCAGATCGTGAAGGCCGCCGATGGCGGCTTCGAGGCCGTCGAGGTCATGGCAAAGCGGCCGGTGGCCTCGCCCTTCGAAATGGACGCCGACCGCTGCGCGCGAGCCCGAGCCCTGGCCGGTGAGCGAGGGCTGACGATGGACTTCGTGGCGGGGTACATCGATCTTGGCCGGCCGCATCCGGTGGATCGCGAGCGGGAACTCGTGTGGGCGCAGGAGACCTTCCGCATGGCGCGCGACCTGGGCGCGAAGTACGTGCGGGTCTACGCGGGAGGCGAGACGATCCACGACACTGCGCCCGTGCGCGAGCAGTGGGACTGGTGCCTGGAAGGGGTGCGCGCGCTGCTGCCTGTAGCGCGCAACCTCGGCGTAGAGATGGCCCTGGAGATACACACCGGAACGGCGCAGACCGTCGACGCGCTGGCCGACATGCTGCGTCAGCTCGACGACGGAAGCGTGAAGGTGGTGCTCGACCCGCCGCTGCTGGCCTTCCGCGGCGAGGATGTGGTCGAGAGCTTCCGCGCCATCAGTGCCCTCGCGCCGATCGTGCATGCGCACATCGGCGACTTCCAGCGGAAGCCGCCCCTGGTGAAGTACAGCGCCGTGCCGGGCCTGGCGGTGCAGTACGTGGAGCGGCTGCAGAGCTGCCCGCTCGGCGAGGGGATGGTTCCACTGGAGGACTTCATGCGTGTCGCCCACGAGCACGGCTTCACCGGCGCGCTCGCGTTCGAGATCTGCACCCCCTTCCACGTCCACCACCGCAAGCCGACGCTCGCGGACATCGAGGCCGGCGTGGCGCAGGCGGTGAGATGGCTCCGGGAGCGGCGCGCGGGCGTGGTCGGGCCGCCGTAGGGGCGCAACGCGCTGCCCCTACAGCGCCACCTCGAACCACTCTGCCTCGCAGGGCTGCCCGCGGGCCATGAGGATCGTGCGTCGGCGAGGGATCGCCACGTAGGCGGCGGAGCTCCACATGTCGTCGTTGCCGTGCTGGCAGACCTGGCCGCTTTCGGCATGGTCGCGCACGACGGTGAGCATCCCCTCGACGGTGTGCGGCAGCTCGCCTGAGAGACGACCCAGGTTCGCGAAGCGGCGCTTGCTGTTCTCGACGTGACGCGGCTCCCCGCTGTCGCGGCCCTCCCACGGCCCCGGGCAGAAGTGGTTTGTCGCGCGCGCGCAGGGCTCGTCAGAGCCCTGGCAGACGCGCGACCCCTCGGGGGTCAGCTCGGTGGCGACTAAGGCCCCGGAGGCGTCGGCGAAGACGTTATGGGAGGGGTGGTGCATCACCGGGAGCGTGTCGCAGACGGCGAGGACCTCCTTCACACTGCGACAGCGATCCATGAGGACGCGATACATGCAGTTGGAGGGGATTCCGGCCTCGTTGCGGAGGTTCAGGCCGAGGCTGGCCCCGCCGTGAGCTACGCCGTACTCGTTCACGAAGCAGTTGCTCCA